>JALUUN010000619.1 GCA_027021325.1 Planctomycetota bacterium | reverse complement strand
GCTCCTCGAACACCAGGCGGAAGGCCTCCAGCTCCTTCTCGAGCAACAGGCCGGCCACCGCCGGCTGGAGCAGGCCCGGCACCCCCGCGGTGGAGGCGTGGGCCCGGTGGCAGGTGCCGAAGGCGTCCTGGACGAAGGCCTCGCCGAGGGCGGCGAGGCGCGCGGCGAACTCCGGATCGTTGGCGGTCTCGCCCGGCTCGAAGCGCAGATTCTCGAGCAGGAGAACCTGCCCGGGCCCGAGCTCTGCGGCCGCGGCCCGGGCCTCGGGCCCGGCGATGTCGCGGACCGCACGCACCTCGTGCCCGGAGAGGAGTTCCTGGAGGCATGCGGCCACCGGTTCCATGCGCAGCTCCTCGACCACCCGGCCCTTGGGCCGGCCGAGGTGGCTGGCGCCCACCACGGCGCCGCCGCGCTCCAGGATCCAGCGGAGGGTCGGCAGCGCCGCCTCGATGCGCGTGTCGTCAGCGACCCGCCCGTCCTTCAGCGGGACGTTGAAGTCGACGCGCACGAACAGGCGCTTGCCGGCGGGATCCAGATCCCGCAGCCGCTTCTTGCGCAGGGCCATGTCCGGTTCAGGCCACGCCGGCGGCGCTCAGGGAGGCGGCCTTCGCGGCCAGGTCCACGACCCGGTTGCTGTAGCCCCACTCGTTGTCGTACCAGCCGACCACCTTGACCATGGAGCCGGTCACCATGGTGGAGAGGCTGTCGAAGATGTTGCTGTGGGGGTTGCCGACGATGTCCGAGGAGACCAGGGGATCCTCGCTGTACTCCAGGATGCCCTGGAGGGCTCCGGCGGCGGCTTCGCGCATGGCGGCGTTCACCGCAGCCGCGTCCACCGGCTTCTCGACCTCGGCGACGAGATCCACCACCGAGCCGTCGGGCACCGGCACGCGCATGGCCATGCCGTCCAGGCGTCCGTTCAGCTCCGGCAGCACCTTGCCCACGGCGCGGGCGGCGCCGGTGCTGGTCGGAATGATGTTCAGGGCCGCGGCCCGCGCCCGGCGCAGATCCTTGTGCGGCAGGTCGAGGATGCTCTGGTCGTTGGTGTAGGCGTGGACCGTGGTCATCAGGCCGCGCACGATGCCGAAGGCCTGGTGCAGGACCTTGGCCATGGGCGCCAGGCAGTTGGTCGTGCAGGAGGCGTTGGAGATGATCCGGTCCTCGGCCTTCAGGGTGTCGTCGTTGACGCCCAGGACCACCATGGCGTCGATCTCGTCCTTCGGCGGCACGGTCAGGATGACCTTGCCGGCCCCGGCGTCCAGGTGCTTCGTGCACGATGCCCGGTCGCGGAAGATGCCGGTGGATTCGATGACGAAGTCCACGCCCAGCTCGCCCCAGGGGAGGGCGGCGGGATCGCGCTCGGCCAGGCTCCGGATGCGCCGGCCGTCCACGACAAAGGCCCCGTCCTCGACTTCCACGCGTCCCGGGAAGCGCCCGCTGATCGAGTCGTAGCGCAGCAGGTGGGCCAGGGTGGCGGCGTCCGTCAGGTCGTTGACGGCGACCACCTCGAACTCGCCGGCACGCTGCTGCATGACCCGGAAGACGTTGCGGCCGATACGGCCGAAACCATTGATCGCGACGCGGATGGCCATCGGGGCTCCTCGGATGGGGCTCGGGGGCGGGGGAGTGCGCCGCCGCCTGCTTTCCCTGCGGCGGCCGGACGCAAAAGGGGGCGGCTATCTTACCGGGATGCCCGTCCCCCGGAAAGACCGCCCCGGCCGCGCCGCCGGCTTCGAGGATCTGCTCGACCGTGGCGTCCTGTTCCTGGAGCGCAGCGGCCCGTGGCCGCGCGAGGGGGTCGTCGGCCTGGCCCTCTCCGGGGGCGCCGACTCGACCTTCCTGGCCCTGGCCTGGCGCGAGTTCCAGGCCCGGCATCCGGGACTGCAGGGCAGGGCCTGGATCGTGGATCACCGCCACCGCGCCGACAGTACCGAGGCCGCCCTGCGGGCCTGCTCCCTCTACGAGGGACTCGGCCTGGAGGCCCGCGTCCTGCAGCCGCCGGCGCCGCCCGAGCGGATCCACGAGGCGGCACTCCGGCGCCTGCGCTACAGCCTCCTGGAGGAGGCCGCCCGGGAGGCCGGGGCGGGCATCCTCCTCATGGCCCATCAGGCCGACGATCAGGCCGAGACCCTTCTCCTGCGCCTCGCCCGGGGTACCGGCCTGCGCGGCCTGGCGGGGATTCCCGCCCAGCGCTGGCTGGAGGGCGGCGTCGAGCTGCGCCGGCCGCTCCTCGCCCTGCGCCGCGAGGAGATCCGCGACTGCCTCGAGGACCTCGGGCAGGACTGGATCGAAGACCCCACGAACAGCGATCCGGCCGGGGCCCGCCGCAATCGCGTGCGCCAGGAGCTCCTGCCGGTCCTCGCCGAGATCACCCACGGGGACCCGGTCCAGGCTCTCCTTCGCCTCGCCGCCGAGGCCCGCTCCTGGCGCGATGCCGAGGACGTCCTCCTGCAGGAGGCGGGGGACTGGCGGGACCTGCCGCGCTACCTGCGGTGCTCGGCCCTGGCGGACCTCCTCACCGAGGCCGGCTACCGCGTGCACTCGGCCCAGGTCCATGCCCTGGAACGGGGTCTCCACGCCCGTGGCTCGGTGGCCGTGGACGGCGAGTTCCGGGTGCGCCTGGAGGACGGCCGCCTGAACCTGGTGCGGCGCCGCGATCCGCGCCACGACCGGCGGCGCGAGCGGAGCCGCGGCTGAGGCCGGGGCTCAGAGCTTGCCCTGGCGCAGGCGCTCGCGGGCGGCCTCGGCCTCGACCGCGTAGGTGCCGCTGAAGTTCGCCGGCGGCCGCTCCAGGACCTCGAGGTCGCCCTGGACCCGGATCTGGCAGGCGAGGCGCACCTCGTCTTCGCAACCGATGGTCCAGAAGGAGCGGAGCATGGTCAGCTTCTCGATCATGCCCTTGGGGCTGGCGTTGCGCATGGTCCCGTTCTTCAGGAGCACGCGGCAGGAGCCGCACTGGCCCAGGCCGCGGCAGTTCAGGGCCTTGTGGATGCCGGGGTACAGCTCGACCCCGTGCTCGAGGGCGACCTGCCGCAGGTTGGCGCCCTGGGGCACCTCGACCTCGACTCCGGAACGCAGGAACTTGACCTTGGGCATGACGGGGCTCGCAGGGCTCGGGGAGCGGCCCATTTCACCGCGGCCGGTCTCCGGCCGCAACCACCCGCCGCGGGGGCCCGCCGGCCGGCTACTCCCGGGGCGGGACCGGCCAGAAGGGCCGCGAGATCCGGACCTCCAGGCCGGAGAAAAGGGCGGCGGTGTCCTGGTCGGCGGCGATGCCCAGCTGCCCCGAGAGACGGTCGGCGCTCCAGTCCGAGGGCAGAGGCTGGCGCCAGGTCTTCCGGCCCTCCACGGGCCGCGCCTCGCCGGCGTAGCGGCCTTCCGGGTACAGGGCGTCGGGAGCGGGCGCCACCAGGAGCTCGCCGCCCTCGCGGCCGGCCCGCAGCTCGAAGACGAACTTCTGGACCGGGTCCAGGCGCAGGGAGGCCACGGGCTGGTACACGAGGCTCCGCGCCCCCTGGTTCTCCAGCTCGAAGGCGACGTCGATCCGCTCCAGGCGAACGGTGGCGCCGTTCTGGAAGCGCAGGGCGCTGCGCGGGGTGCCGTCGGCGGACACCCCGAGGGCGATCACGGCGCCGTTCCTGCCGTCCACCTGGATCGTCCCGCGCAGGTCGAAGGGCGGCGCCAGCCAGCGCAGCCGCGGGTCGTCGCTCAGGGTCGAGGTCGGGAAACGGCCCTCGGGGCAGAAGACCAGGACGCCGTCGGGGTCGTAGCGGATGATCTCGCGCCCGCCGGCGACGACGTTGTCCTCCGGCGTGCCGTGGAAGGCGGCGGTCCACAGGCGCAGGTCATGGCCCGAGAGCTCCCGCAGCTCCTCGAGGGCGGCCTCCAGGTCGGCATGGGGGAAGCCGAGGGCCTGGAGGGCGTGGCTGGCGAAGAGCATGGCCAGGACCGGGTGCCCTTCGCCGCGGGCGGCGTCCATGGCTTCGCGGACCGCCTCCTGCAGGCGGCGGGTGGGGCCGACATAGTGCTGCAGGACGCCCTCGCCGTCGTGGGCGGCGAGCCATTCCTCGGCCCGGGCGGCGGCCTCCTCGTCGCCCGCGCCCCAGGCCCGCTCCCAGTGCCGGACCATCCAGTACACCGCATCCTCCGGCCGGCCGGCGCCGAGGCTCGCCAGCGCCAGGAGACGGTAGGTCTCGGCGTCCTCCGGCCGCTTGTCGTCGGCCTGCTCGGCGGCGATCAGGGCGCGCTCGAAGTCGCCGCGCTCGAGGTAGCGCTTGCAGCGCTCCTGGAGTTCGGTGGCGAACTCCGGGCCGGCCTGGGCCTCGCGGGCGATCTTGCGCGTGTACTCCCGCCAGCGGTCCTCGAAGGCCTGCCAGTCCGGGACCTCGGGGTCGTCGATCTCCTCGACGAAGAAGCGGTAGGCGCGGCGGTAGGACTCCTCCAGGGCTTCCGCCGGATCCTTCGGCCCCTTGCGCGTGTAGGACCTCAGATACTTCAGGTAGGCATCGCGATAGACCAGGTCGCCGTCGGCGTTCTCGTAGTTGTTGAGGAAGTAGACCAGGGCCCAGCCGTAGCTGTAGAAGCTGCCGTCGTAGGACCGGTGCGGGCACTTCACGAGCTCCTCGAGGGTGTGGGCGTTGCGCCCGCGCTCGATCTGCTGCCATTCCAGGATCCGGTTCAGGGCCGGCTTGTTCTTGACGATGCTGCCGTCGGCCTTGAGCTCGCAGCCCTCGAAGTAGGAGGCGGTGCCTTCGTTGAGCCAGGTCGGCGGATCCTGCTTGGTCTTCTTCTCGGTCAGGAGATACATGAACTGGTGACTGGCCTCGTGGAAGAGGACCCGCCACAGGTCCGAGAGATCGGTGCCGGTCTCGCTCCGGTCGTAGGCCGCCACCGTCATCTTGCGGTCGTAGAACCAGCCGCCGACCCCGAGCGGCAGGGAGCGGCCGAGCTCCTCCTGACAGTAGCGGTCGAAGTCCGAGCGGCGCCGGTGGATGGCGAGGGTCACCCGCGGCGCCTTCTTCTTGTAGTCGTAGATCTTCTGATAGAAGTCGTACATGTCCTCCATGACCACGCTCACGGTCTCGAAGAACTCGTAGGAGACGTTGGTCAGGATCTCGTAGTGGGCGGTCTTGCGCCGGAAGGGGTTCTGCCAGTCCCGGTGCAGGCGGTTCTGCTCGGCGATGAAGGCGGGTGAGCGCCGCCGCACGCGCGCCGCCGTGAAGGCGCCGCCGCCGGCCAGGCTGCCGGCCCGGTCGTAGAGGGCGTCGAACTCCTTGTTCAGGCCCGGGTCGCCGGGCTGCAGGTCCAGGAGCTTGCCCAGGAGGTAGCCGGCCAGGCGGTACTGCTTCGCCGAGCCCGAGGCGGCGCGCACCGCGTCCCGGACCTCGGCGATCCAGGCTTCCACGGCCGCCTGGTCCAGATCCCAGGAAGGAGTCAGGGCCTGGAGGCGGGCGGCGGTCTCCCCGGCGGCCTTGGCCTCGCCGGTGTAGGCCTGGCTCCACCACAGCCACTTGCCCCAGCGCAGAACCCCCTCGGTGTCGCCGTCCTTCTCGGCGCAGGCGAGAAGCAGGGCGTAGCCCTCCCGGGTCCACGGGGCGAGGCTCAGCCCGGCCAGGGCGTGCTCGCGGGCGGCGGCGGTGTCGCCGGCCTCCAGGGCCTTGCGCGCCTCGGCGAAGGCCCGGGCCGGGTCGCCCGCCTGTGCAGCCGGCGGCCAGGGCTCGCCCGGGCGGGGCGGCGCGAGGGCCGCCAGGACCGGGACCGGCAGGAGGATGAGGAGCAGAGCAAAGAGGCGGCGGTGGGGCGTCATGATCCTCGAGGGAGTGGACGCCGCGAGTATAGAACGGGGGCCCCGAAGCCGGCCCGGAGGCCTCTGGAGCCCGGCTCAGGGCCGCAGGCCCAGCTCCTCCAGCCAGGCGTGGACCACGTCCAGGGGCACCGCCAGCCCCATGTGGGTCACGACCTGCGGGCGCAGGCTGCCGTGGGTGTAGATCTTGGAGAAGA
>JALUUN010000618.1 GCA_027021325.1 Planctomycetota bacterium | reverse complement strand
CGATGGCCCCCAGGGAACCGTCGATCCAGCGCACTCCCAGGCAAGCGGCCACATAGCTGTTCACGACCCCGGTCCCGCGCGTGTCGTGGAAGTGGGCCAGGAACTCGGTTTCCGGGAAGGCCTCCATGAGTTCGCCGATCCGCTGCTCCACCTGCACCGGGTTCGCCGTGCCGGTCGTGTCGCCGAGCATCAGCAGGCTGGCACCGTGATCCACATAGAAGCGGGTCAGCATGCGGATCGGCTCCATGGGAACGTCCCCCAGGATGGCGCAGCCGTAGACCGTGCCGACGCAGCCGATCACCTCCACCCCCTTGGCCAGGGCCCGCTTCATGATCTCGGCGTGCTCCTTCATGGCCTCCTCATGGCTGCGCCGGAAGTTGCGCAGATTGTGCTCCTCGCTGGCGGAGATCATGAGAATGATCTTGTGTGCGAAGTAGCCCTCGTCCAGGATGCGCTCCAGGCGCTCCCAGCCCTTGAGGTTCGGCATCAGGATGCGGAAGCGCGTCGGCGTGTCCCGGCGCACCCGCTTCAGGATCTCCTCGGCATCTGCGAACTGGGGCAGGAGCCTGGGGTGGGACATCGAGGTCAGCTCGAGCTCCTCGATTCCCGCGTCCATCATCCCGTGGATCATCTCCAGCTTGTCCTCGGTGGACACGAGGGTGGTGATGGACTGCAGGCCGTCGCGGGCCCAGCACTCGCAGAAGTGGATCCTGTCCGGCAGATTGCGGGAGAGGGGGAGGTCTCGGGGCATGTCGGGGAAGGGATTCGCCGGCCGCCTCGGGAACGGGAAGCGCCAGCAGGCCGGGGGGCCGGTGCCCCGGCCGCCGGCCCGGATCAGGACTCGGAGCCGCCGGCCCGCGCCAGGGCCTCGTCCACCAGGCTGCGCAGCTCGCCGTTCTGGAACATCTCCCAGACGACGTCACC
Organism: Planctomycetota bacterium; assembly: GCA_027021325.1. Classification (GTDB taxonomy): domain Bacteria; phylum Planctomycetota; class UBA1135; order UBA1135; family UBA1135; genus JALUUN01. Next base: position 5,080 of record JALUUN010000618.1, on the reverse strand, counting down.
GCCGCCGATGAACTCGCCGCCGATGAAGACCTGGGGTGTCGTCGGCCAGCCGCTCAGGGCGCTGAGGTCCTGGCGGATCTGCGGGTGCGCGAGGACGTCGTAGGTGTGGAAGGGGACGTCCAGGGCCTTGAAGACCTCGATCACCCGGTGCGAGAAGCCGCAACGCGGGAACTCCCTGGTGCCCTTGGTGAAGAGACAGATGGTGTTCTCGGCGATCGCCTTCTGGATGTCCTCGGTGAAGCTTTCCATGGTTCTCAGGTGGCGGGGGCCTCCGGGGCCCGCAGGATCAGATCCACGGCGTGGATGCGGCCGCTTCCTCCGCCCTCCATGTGGGGGCGCAGGATGTCCATGACCCGGCGGTGCTTGTCGATCACCTTCATGCCGGCGAAACCCGGCCAGGTGATGGCAAGCTGCCAGTGGTCGGCGGTCCCCGTGAGGTCGGTGGCCTCGACGGTGGCGCCGGGGAGCTGTTCCGCGAGGAGCCGGACGAGTTCGTCCCGAGTGATGGCCATGCTGGATCCGAGGGACGAAGGTCCCGTGGGCGCCATTCTACCCGGGGCCGCCGCCGGGCCGCGGGATAGAATGGGTGCCCCGTCCCCTCCCGCCATGCCGCGCATCGAGATCTACACGCGGGCTCCCTGTCCCTACTGCACCCTGGCCATGCGGCTCCTCGAGGCCCGAGGGCTGGCCTACGAACACATCGATCTGAGGCGCGAGCCGGAGCGCACCGAGGAGATGCTGCGCCGCGCCGGCGGCCGGCGGACGGTCCCCGAGATCTTCATCGGCGGCGAGCTCGTGGGCGGCTACGAGGAACTCCTGGCCCTGGACCGGCAGGGCGGCCTCGTCGCCCTGGCGCAGGAGGCTCAGGGGCCGGCCGGCGGCTCCGGCAAGCAGAAGGAGTAGCTGCCGCCGCGGCTGCGCCAGGGGCCGCCCTCCTCCCCGGGCGGACGGGTCTCCAGGGCCCAGAGGAGCCACAGCCCCTCCCCGACCGGGACCGCGGCGCGGCCGGAGGCGTCGGTCACCAGCGAGCCCTCCGCCCGCTCCGTCCCCCACCGCAGCCAGTGCAGGCGGGCGCCGGCCCAGGGCTCCTCGTCCCGGATCAGGAGCACCGGAAGCCGCCCGTCCTCGGGCGGCTCCAGGGGCGAGGCCAAAGGCAGGATCTCCAGGGAATGGCGGCTGCGCCACCGAGCCGCGCGCCCGCGCCCGCTTCCGCCCACAGCGGCGAGCCCCCGGGCCTCCCAGCGGCGGAGCTCCCGGACCGGGCCGGGCGTCGGCTCTGCCTCCAGGAGGGCGGCCAGACCGGCTTCCCCCCGCGCCTCCAGGGAGGCCCGGAAAGCCGCGCCCGAAGGCCAGAGGATCTCCTCCTCCGGCGTCTCCAGGGTGGCCAGGTGCGCCCCCGGCCACTCCGGCAGAAAGCGCAGCTCCACCTCCCGCTCCCCGGCCACCCAGCGCAGGAGACCGGTGCTGCCCTGGGGGTCCACCAGCCGCGCCCGCGAGCCGCGGGCCGGCGGCGCGGCGCGGCTGTGCGGGAAGAGCTCCCCGGAACCGGCCCGGAAGGCCGCCTCCTCTTCGAAACCGGCCGCCACGGGCGGCAGGACCCAGACCAGCGGCCCCGGGCCGGGCGGGAGGTCTCCCCCTCCGGCCGTCACCGGCCGCACACAGGCCGCAGCCCCGAGCAGCAGCAGAAGCCCGGCCCGGGGCGTCATGCCTCAGTCCAGGTCGAAACGGATGCCCTGGGCCAGAGGCAGTTCGGTCCCCCAGTTCACCGTGTTCGTCTGCCGGCGCATGTAGGCCTTCCAGGCGTCGGAACCGCTCTCGCGGCCGCCGCCGGTCTCCTTCTCACCGCCGAAGGCACCGCCGATCTCGGCCCCCGAGGTGCCGATGTTGACGTTGGCGATGCCGCAGTCCGAACCGGCCTCGCTCAGGAAGCGCTCGGCGTGGCGGACGTTCAAGGTGAAGATGGCGCTGGAGAGGCCCTGGGGGACGTCGTTGTGCATGGCAATGGCGTCCTCGATGTCCTCCACCTCGATGATGTAGAGGAGCGGGCCGAAGGTCTCCTCCTGGACGATGTCCCAGTGGTTCTCGGCGGTGGCGATGGCCGGGGTCATGTAGTGGCCCGGCCGGTCGAGCTTCTCGCCGCCGATGAGGATCTCGCCCCCGGCCTCCTTGACGCGCTCGATCGCCTTCAAGGTGTCCTCGACCGCCTGCGCCGAGATCAAGGGCCCCATGAGCGTCCCTTCCTCCAGGGGGTCGCCGATCGGCACCTGGCGGTAGAGCTGGAGCAGCCGCTCGACCAGGGCGTCGCGCACGCCCTTCTGGACCAGGACGCGCCGCGTCGAGGTGCAGCGCTGGCCGGCGGTCCCGACGGCGCCGAAGAAAATGGCGCGGGCCGCCATCTCCAGGTCGGCGTCATCCAGGACGATCACGGCGTTGTTGCCGCCGAGCTCGAGGATGGTGCGGCCGTAGCGCGAGGCCATGCGCTCGGCCACGCGCTTGCCCATGGCGCAGGAGCCGGTGGCCGAGACCAGAGGCACGCGCGGGTCGCCGAGCAGGAGTTCGCCGACCTCGCGGCCGCTGCCGATGACCAGGCTGACCAGGGCGCCGAATCCGGCCGGCTCCAGGACCTCGGCGGCCACCCGGGTCATGGCGATGGCCGTGAGCGGGGTCTGGCTGCTCGGCTTCCACAGCACGGCGTCGCCGCAGACCAGGGCGAGCATGGAGTTCCAGGCCCAGACCGCGGCCGGGAAGTTGAAGGCACTGATCACGCCGACCACGCCCAGCGGGTGCCATTGTTCGCGCATGGCGTGCTGCGGCCGCTCCGACTTCAAGGTCAGGCCGTAGAGCATCCGCGACTGACCGACGGCGAAGTCGGCGATGTCGATGGCCTCCTGGATCTCGCCCAGCCCCTCCTGGAGGATCTTCCCCATCTCCCAGCTCACCAGCCGGCCCAGGGGTTCCTTGCGCTCGCGCAGGAGGTTGCCGATCTCGCGCACGTACTCGCCGCGGCGCGGGGCGGGGACACTGCGCCAGCGCAGGAAGGCCTCCTGGGCCGCCGCCGCCACGGTCTCGTAGTCGGCGGCACTGGCCTGGCGCACCGTGGCGATCGGGCTCTCGTCGGCGGGCGAGACCGAGACGAGCTCCGGGCCCGAGGTCTCGAGCCAGCGTCCGCAGTAGGCCCCGGGGAGGGTTCCCTGGAGGCCGAGTTCCTCGAGGAAACGGAGTCTGTCGGCGGTGGTGGCGGTCATGGGACCGGGCATTCTACCCGGCCCCCGGCGCCCTCATCAGGGCCGGCCGGCGAGGCGCAGGGAGCCGTAGAAGCGGTCCAGGTCCCCGCGGTGGCGGCGCAGGGCCTCCCGCGGGCCGACGGCACGCACGAAGAAGGAGCCGAGCGGCGTCTCCAGGACGCCGGCGTCCAGACTCCAGGCGCTGCGCTCCTCCGGCGGGGTCTCTCCGCCTTCCTCCGGCGCCGGCAGACGCGGCCGCGGGAGCACCGGCTCGCCCAGGAAGCGGCCGTCCACCTGGAGGCGTGTCAGCAGGCTCCCCGGCGCGCCGACGGTACCGAGGTCGGCGGCCCTCCAACCGTCGCCTTCGGGGGGTTCGATGGAGGCGGCCCAGGCGCGCAGGTTCTCCTCCACGCTTCCGCCGGCCCCGGGCCCGAACCAGTCCACGACGAGCTCCGCGTCGCCCGAACCCGGGAGCGCCCCCTCCGGCAGCGGCGAGCGTGCCGGCAGGCGGAAGACGAAGAGCCGGTAGGGCCGGGCGTCCGGCTCCAGGATCCAGTCCGGCGGCGCCTCGGCCTGGAGGACCTGCCCCTCCGCCAGGACCTCGGAGCGGTGGAGGCGCGGGGCCTCGGCCACGGCGCGCTCCAGGGCCTCGCGGATCGAGGTGCGGCGCGCTTCCGGAGGTTCCGGGGCCGAGCTGCAGGCGAGGCTGCCGAGGCCCGTCAGGGCCAGGAGAAGAAGGAGGGATCGGGCCTGCATGGGGAGACTCCTCCCCTCCATCGGCCTGCGGGGCGGCCGGGTGAAGCCCCGGAGGCGGGAAACCGCCCCGGCGGCGGGCTAGGCTCCGGGCGTGGCCCGCCGCCCGAGTGCCCTCCTCCTGGCCTCGGCCCTGCTCCTGACCCTCCTCGGGGCCCTGGCCCCGGCCGAGCCGGTGGTGGATGGGGATTCCTGCCTCTTCCTCTCCCTGCCCCGGGAGATGGCCGAGGAGGGCGGGGTGCGCTGGCTGGCTCCCACCTGGTGGCCGGAGGGCCGGCGCCGGCCCTTCCTGGAGCACCCCCCCGGCGCCTTCTGGCCGGCGGCCCTTCTGGCCCGCACCGGCCTCGGCCCGCAGGCCGCCGGCCGCCTCGCCAACGGCCTGGCCCTGCTCGGCCTCCTCGCCGCCACCGCCCTCCTCGCCCGGCGCAGCGGCGGCGGCTCCGGTGGCGCGGCCGCCCTGCTGCTCCTCCTCCACCTGCCCCTCTGGAAGTACCTCGGGCGCGCCGGTCTGGAGTACCCCTTCGCCGCCTGGGCGGTCCTGGCGCTGGCCGGCCTCGCCGGTCCGGGCCGCGCCCGCGGGCCGGCCCTGGCCTTCGGCCTGGCGATCCTGACCCGGGGCGTCTTCGCCCTGGCCCTGCTCCCGGTCCTCCTCCTGCCCGGTCTCGCGCCGCCCGGCGACCGGCGCAAGGGCCTGCGCATCCTGGCCGGCGGGATGCTCGTGGCGGCGGCCTTCGACCTTCTTCACGGGGCCGCCACCGGACGCTCCTTCTGGGCGGGCTACCTCGGCCAGCAGATCCTCCCCTCCCTGGATCCGGCCGCCACGCCGCACCCGAACCGGGGCTCGACCCTCCTCTACTACGGCGGCCGCCTGCTCCTCTACGGGGCACCCTGGTGGATCCCCGGCGCTCTGGCCTGGGCCCGCCTGCGGGATCCCGCCGCCCGCCACCGCGTCCTCGCTCCGGCCCTGGCCGGGGTCCTTCTCCTCTTCCTCGGCTCGGCCCTGGCCCGGCGCGAGGGCAGCCGCTACCTCTTCCTGGCCTGGCCGCTGCTGGCCTGGGCCTGGGCCGGAGCCTGGGTCCGCCTGCGCCCGGCCTGGGGGCGCT
>JALUUN010000617.1 GCA_027021325.1 Planctomycetota bacterium | reverse complement strand
GCCGCTCCAGGGGGTGCCGAAGCCGTAGGGGATGCCCGCGTCCAGGAGCTGGCCGCGCACCTCGCCGTCGGGATGCATGGAGGTCGTCACCTCGATGTACATGCCCTGGTTCTGCAGGGCGGTGAACTCGTCGGGGGTCAGGGGGCCGCCGGTTCCCGCCCAGCTCATGCCTCCGCCCTGGAGCTGGAGGATCTCGGTCCCGTCCACGCCCGGATCCCCGAGATAGAGGCTGGCGCTGAGACCGGACATCAGCATCACGTCCACGCTGTAGGTGAAGCTGAAGTCCGGCTGGACGACGATCTCGGCCTGGCCCATGGCCATGGTGGTGACCGGCGGGACGACCTGCTCACCACAGAGCATGGCCTCGAAGCGCACCGGGCGCGGATGGATCTGGCCGCGGATCTCGCCGCCGGGCCAGGCCGGGGTATGGACGGAGACGTTCAAGAGGCCGGCCCGGAGCAGGTCGATGTCCGCCGGGTCCATGGGGGCGGTGGTTCCGGTCCAGATCTCGGGGCCGCCGTCCAGATGGAAGATGCTGTCGGCGAGGTCGAAGGGCGTGGATTCGTCGCCGCGGACCAGGTGGCATTCGAAGGCGTCGGGTAGGCCCGGGGAGCGGACCTCGTAGCTCAGGCTTCCGTCGGCATTCAAGCGGAAGACGGCCCAGCCCGTGGCGGCGGTGGGCACCGGGGGAACGACCTGGTCGCCGTTGAGGTCGGCGCGGAAGCCGTCCTGGGCATGGAGAGACCCGGACAGGCCCAGGAGGAGGCTCAGGAGGGGGAGGAGGCGGTTTCGCATGGGGGCACGGGGAAGGCAGGGTTGCAGGAGGCTGGAGCCAGAGAATGGCGGCGGGATTCCCGTTTTTTTGCCGGCTGCCCCAGAGCGGCTCTCCGGCCACCGCGGAACCCCGGGGGCCGGCCTGGATCTCATCCCGGTGCCATGAAGAACTCCCTCGGAAACCTCGGTCGTCTGGACCGCGCCCTCCGCATCGTGGCGGGCCTCGCCCTCCTCGGGCTGACCGTGGCCGGGCCGCGTACACTCTGGGGGCTCGCGGGCCTGGTGCCGCTCTTGACCGGGCTCCTGGGCTTCTGCCCCGCGTACCGGCTTCTGGGGCTCCGCACATGCCCCCTGCAACCGACCTCGAGGACCAGCAGCTCCTGAAGGCCCTGGCCGCGGGAGACCGCTCGGCCTTCGAGCGGCTCCTGGACCGGCACGAAGCCGCCGTGATGCGGCTCCTGCGTGCCCTGCTGCCTGAGGAAGCGGCCGAGGACGGCTTCCAGGAGACCTTTCTGTCGGTCTTCCGGAACGCGGGCGGCTTCCAGGGGCGCTCCTCGGTCCGGACCTGGATCCTCAGCATCGCCCGCAACGCGGCCTGGAGGCACTACCGGCGCCGGTCCGGGGAGCCCCGGGATCTGCTGTCCCTGGAGGAGCTGGGGCTCGCCGCTGGCTGGGGCGGCGCGGACGACCCGGCGGCCGCCCTGGAACGCCAGGAGCGCCGCCGGCTCCTGGAGAAGGCCCTGGAGGCCCTGCCACCTCCGGACCGGGAGCTGATCGTGCTCCGGGAGCTGGAGCAGGTGCCGGTCCGGGAGATCGCCGCCATGCTCGACATCGGCGTCGGCGCCACGAAGAGCCGCCTCCACCGGGCGCGGCTGCGGTTGCTTCAGAGTCTTCGAGGAGGAGGGGCGGGCCATGGTGCATGACCGGGAAGTCGGGGGCATCCGTTGCACCGAGGTGCTCGCTCATCTCTCCGACTATCTGGACGGCGAGGCGTCCCCGGAGCTCCGGGAGCGGATCGAGGCCCATCTTCGGGGCTGCGACTGGTGTGAACGCTTCGGCGGCGCCTTCGCCTCCGTGATCCGGAGCCTGCGGGCGGAGCTCACCGAGCCCCAGCCCCTTCCCGGTGAGCAGCGCGAGCGCCTGCGCCGGACCCTGCGCCGACGCCTGCAGAGCGAGCCCGGGCCCGCGGGGGATCCCCCGGCCTGAGTCCGGCAGCCCCTCCCGCGCGGCGGCCTGGGCTGCGGCCCGGCCGCGGGCCTAGGATGCTTCGGGGCTCCCGAAGTGCACCTCGAACCTCTCCAGCTCCTGGCCGTTCTCGTCGGCCTCGGCGTCCTCGCCCAGGGGCTGGCGGTGCGCCTGCGCATCCCCGCCATCGTCTTCCTCCTGGGGCTGGGCCTTCTCCTGGGGCCGGGGCTGGGCCTCCTGGACCCCGACGGCCTCTTCGGGGATCTGCTCCAGCCGATCGTCGCCCTGGCGGTCGGTCTCGTCCTCTTCGAAGGCGGCCTCAGCCTGCGCTTCCACGAGGTCCGGCGCCTGGGACGGCCCCTGACCGGCCTGCTCCTTGGCGGCCTTGTCGTCACCTTTCTCCTGGCGACGCTCGCGGCGCGCTTCGCCGGCGGCCTGAGCTGGGGCACCGCGGGCGTCTGCGGCGCCATCCTCGTCGTCACCGGCCCGACGGTCATCAAGCCGCTTCTGCAGCAGGCACGCCTGCACCGGCGTCCGGCTCTGCTTCTGAAGTGGGAGGGGATCGTCAACGATCCTCTGGGCGCCCTGCTGGCCGTGGTGGTCCTGGAGCTGGCGGTCGCCGCCTCCGGCCACGGCGGCGAGACACCGGGCTTTCTCTGGATCCCCCTGCGCCTCGCTCTGGCCGGCCTCCTCGGCGCCGCCGCCGGCCTCGGCCTGGCCCGCGCCATGGATCGCGGTCTCCTGCCGGAGCACCTCAAGTCGCCGGCGGTCCTGGCCTCCGTGCTCCTGGTCTTTGCCGGCTGCGACCTCCTCTACCCCGAGTCGGGGCTGCTGGCGGTGACCGCGATGGGCATCGTCATGGCCAACGCCGGCTCGGCGAGCGTCGAGGACGTGCGCCGCTTCAAGGAGGAGATCGCCACTCTTCTGGTGCCGCTCCTGTTCCTGATCCTCTCCGCTCGCCTGGAGCCAGCGTCCCTGGAGGCTCTCTGGGGGCGACCGCTCCTGTTCGTCGCCGCGGTGCTGTTCGTCGTCCGGCCGGCGGCCGTGCACCTGAGCCTCCTGGGGGCGGGCGTCCCCCTGCGCGAGCGTGTCCTCCTCGGCTGGATCGCTCCCCGCGGGATCGTCGCTGCCGCCGTGGCCGGCGTCTTCGAGCCGCGGCTGCAGGCCGCCGGTTACGCCGACGCCGGCCTTCTCGTGCCCCTGATGTTCGCCATCGTCATCAGCACCGTGGTCCTGCATGGTCTCTCCATCCGGCCCCTGGCCCGGGCCCTCGGCCTCGCCGCTCCGGACCAGGACGGTGTCCTCCTCCTCGGCGCCAGCAGCCCGGTCGTGGACCTGGCCCGCGCCCTGAAGGAGGCGGGCGTGGACTCCCTGATCGCCGACCAGAACCGGCGGGATCTCGGCCGCGCGCGCCTCGCCGGGATTCCGGCGCGCTACGGCGACATCCTGGACGAGGAGATGCTGGACGATCTGCCCCTGGAGACCCTGGGCTTCGCCCTGGCGGCGACCTCCGATGATGCCTGGAACGCCCTGGCCTGCACCTCACTGGTCAAGGTCTTCGGCCGCGAGCGAGTGTTCCAGCTGACGCCGGTGGCTGGCAGGCTTCCCGAGGGGCCGGAGAACCCCGTCCTCGGGCGCGTTCCCTGGGCCGGGGAGGTCAGCTACCCGCGCCTGGCGCGGCGCTACTGGCAGGGCGCCCGCTTCCGCGTCACCGCCCTGACCGAGGAGTTCGGCTGGGAGGAGTTCCAGCAGACCTGGCCGGGCACCCTGGTCCTCTTCCGCATCCGGGACGGCCGGCTCGCTCCCTGGGAAAAGGACGAGGACCCCGGAAGCGGCACGGTGCTGCTCCACCTGCCGGCGCCGCCGGGCTCCTGAGCCGGGCTGCCGGAAGGCCTACCAGGACTTCCAGACGATCTTCCCGTCCTTCTTGCGGACGATGAAGGCGTGGGTGTACTTGCCGCCGTTCTGGATCAAGGACAAGGCGTCGCCCTTGGCGTCCTCCAGCTTGCGGGCACTCGTCCAGTTCGACCAGTGCTTCGCGCCGGCGTAGGCGTAGTAGGCCTGGAACCGGCCGCTGACCGGGCCCGGCTCGTAGCGCTGGTCGAGATCGGGGAGCTGCTGGGCGGCAGGGGCCGGCTGCCGCGCCTCGGCGCCGTCGGCGGCGCGCAGGGGAGAGGCGAGGAAGGCGCCGGCGAGAGCGGCGGCCAGGAGGAGGCCGGCGGCGAGAAGGCCGGCGGATCGGGCTCCGGTGTGGGTCATGGCTGGTGAGGGGGCAGGGAGAGGGCGCCAGGGGTGGGGCCCCGGCCCCTTATCGGCCGCTGGCACCGGCCCGTGAGCCCGTCCCTCGCTGCCTACAATCCGGCGATGCGCCCCCCGGCCCGCGCGATCGCCGCCCTCCTGCTCCCGCCGCTCCTTGCGCCCTCGCCGGCGCCGGGGCAGGAGCCCGGGGCGCCGGACTACCGGCCGGCGGTGGCCCCCGCTTCCGAGGAGGCCGAGCGCGCCATCCCCGGTTTTGCCCTGCCCGAGGGCTTCCGCGTCGAGCTTGCCGCTTCGGAGCCGCTCCTGGCCAACCCGGTCTGCTTCGCCCTGGACGCCCGAGGGAACCTCTACGTCGCCGAGACCTTCCGCCAGGAGTTCCACGGCATCCCCGACAACCGCGGCCATACCTACTGGATCCCCGACGACCTCAAGTCCCAGACCATCGAGGACCGCCGGGCCATGTACCTGAAGCACCACCCCGAGGCGGCCGAGGAGTGGACCCGCGAGCACGAGCGCATCCGCTTCCTGGAGGACCTGGACGGCGACGGCCGGATGGACCGCTCCACGGTCTTCGCCGACGGCTTCCATGACCTCCTGGACGGGACCGGTGCCGGTCTCCTGGTCCGCGACGGCCGTGTCTACTACACCTGCATTCCCCATCTCTGGCTCCTGGAGGACCGGGACGGGGACGGCCGGGCCGACGAGCGCCGGGCCCTGTCGAGCGGCTACGGCGTGCGCGTCGCCCTCCGCGGCCACGATCTCCACGGCCTCGCCCTCGGCCCGGACGGCCGCCTCTACTTCTCCATCGGCGACCGCGGCTACCACGTCGAGACCGCCGGCGGCCGCGTCCTCCACGACCCCGGCCGCGGCGCGGTCTTCCGCTGCCTGCCCGACGGCAGCGCCCTGGAGGTCTACGCCACCGGCCTGCGCAACCCCCAGGAGCTGGCCTTCGACGACTACGGCAACCTCTGGACCGGCGACAACAACTCCGACGCCGGCGACCGGGCCCGCCTGACCTGCGTGGTCGAGGGCGGCGAGCACGGCTGGCGCATGAACTTCCAGTACCTGCCGGATCGAGGGCCGTGGATGTCCGAGGGCTGGTGGCACACCTGGACCGAGGATCAGGCGGCCTTCCTGATCCCGCCCATCGCCCACGTCGGCAGCGGGCCCAGCGGCCTGACCGTGGAGCCCGGCCTGGGCTTCCCCGAGGAGTACCGCGGCGCCCTCTTCCTGTGCGATTTCCGCGGCGGCCCGCGCAGCAGCGGCGTCCTGGCTCTGCAGGTGCGTCCCCGGGGCGCAGGCTTCGAGCTGGTACGCAGCGAGCCCTTCCTCCAGAACCTGCTGGCGACCGACGCCGACTTCGGGCCCGACGGGCGGCTCTATGTGAGCGACTGGGTGGAAGGCTGGACCGGCGTCGGCAAGGGGCGCATCTACCGCGTCGAGCACCCCGCCGCGCGCGAGGATCCCCGCCTGGAGGAAGCCCGCGAGCTCCTGGCGCGGGGCCTTTCGCGCCTGACGCCGGCGCGTCTCGTGGAGCTCCTGGATCATCCTTTCCGGCCGGTGCGGCTGGAGGCCGAGCTGACCCTCGCCGCCCGCGGCACCCAGGCCATCGGCCGCCTGCGCGAGGCCGCCGGCGAGGCCCGCACCCTCTTCGGGCGCTTGCACGCGATCTGGGGACTCGGCATCCTCGGCCGCGAGCACCGGCGCGCCCGCCAGGCCCTCCTTCCCTTCCTGGAAGACGCCGAGGCGGAGGTCCGCGCCCAGGCCGCGCGGGTTCTCGGCGACT
>JALUUN010000616.1 GCA_027021325.1 Planctomycetota bacterium | reverse complement strand
CTACGGGGACTGAGGCATGTGCGGTATCTTCGGCATCACCGGCCCCCTCGCCCGCGAGACCGCGCGTCTCGAGGCCGCCCTGGACATGCTCCGCCACCGCGGCCCCGACGGCGGCCGCCTGGAGACCGCGCCCGGCCTGGCCTTCGGCCATACGCTGCTGAGCATCATCGGCGAGGAGGCCATCCGCCAGCCTCTGGCGCCGGCGGGAGGCCGCGGCCTTCTGAGCTTCAATGGGGAGATCTACAACTACCTGGAGCTCCTCCAGGAGGACGCGGAGCTGCGCGCGGCCTGCCGGATGCGGCCGCGCTCCGACACCGTGGTCCTGGCCGAGGGCCTGCGCCGCCAGGGCCGCGCCTTCCTGGAGCGGCTCAACGGAATGTTCGCCCTGGCCTGGTGGGATCCCGACCGGGCCGAGCTCCTCCTGGCCCGGGACCGCCTCGGCATCAAGCCCCTGTACTGGACCGAGGTGGAGGGGCCGGAGGGGAGGAGCCTCGTCTTCGCCTCCGAGGCCCGGGTGGTGCGCCATCTCGCCGGCCGCGCCTTCGAGCCCGACCTGGAAGCCTTCTACAGCTGGCTCCGTTTCCGCTACCCGGTCGGCGCCCGCAGCTTCGACCGGCGCGTGCGGCAGCTGCCGCCCGGACATCTCCTGATCCGCGACCGCGGCGGCCGGGTCCGGGTCGAGCGCTGGTGGGACGGCCGCCGGGCGCCGTCCTTCCCGGGCGACCGCAAGGAGGCCCTGGAGGAAGTGGATCGCCTGCTGCGCTCCTCCGTCGAGCTGCGCATGCGCAGCGACCACGACTTCTGCACCTACCTCTCCGGCGGCCTGGACAGCTCTCTTCTCACGGCTCTCGCGGTGCGCGAGCGGCCGGCGGTGGACAGCTACAGCATCGGCATCGCCGGCTCCGAGGCCTTCGACGAGTCGGCCTTCAGCGAGGCCGTGGCCCGCCACCTGGGGACCCGCCACCATGCCGTGCTCCTGGACGCGGCGGAGTTCCGGTACGAGCACGAGGCCCTGGTGAACGGGCGCGAGGAGCCGGTCGGAGTCCCCAACCAGGTCGCCCTCAAGGCCCTGAGCCGCGAACTCAGCCGCGAGCACCGCGTCGTCCTCTCCGGCGAGGGCGCCGACGAGGTCTTCGGCGGCTACGGGCGCATCTTCCTCCTGCCCCACGACTGGCAGGTCCTGAACCGCGCCCGCGAGGAGCAGGACCGGGAAACCCTGGACCGCGTCGCGCAGGCCCACGGCCGGCCCCTGCCGGAGAGCTTCGAGGAGCTGTTCCTGCGCCGCTACGGCTATCTGAGCCACGAGGAAGCAGCCGCCCACCTCGAGCGCTTCCTGCCCGGCCAGGACCCCGAAGCCCTGCGTGAGGCCGTGGAGGGGGAGATCCGCGGGCTCTACGCCTCGATCGAGGCCGAGGGCCCCTTCAACCGGCTGCTGGTCCTGTTCCAGCAGCTCCACCTCCCCGGACTCCTGGCCCGGGCCGACGCCGCCGCCATGGCCCACAGCGTGGAGGCCCGGGTGCCCTTCCTGGACCACCGCCTGGTGGAGTTCATGAACGGGCTGCCCTTCGCCTGGAAGGTCCGGGAGCTCGTGCCCCGGGTGCACCTCATGGGGCTCCTGGGGGAAGACATCAGCGAGGTACACGACGTGCCGAAGAGCCTCCTCAAGGAGATCGCCGCGCCGCTCCTGCCGCGGGAGATCGTCCTCCGCCGCAAGGTCGGCTTCCCGATCCCCGCGTCCTTCTACCAGCCCGAGGGTGACGCCGCCGGCGTCAGCTACCGGGCCTGGACCGACCGCAATCTCGAACTCCTGGCTGTCGCCGCATGAAGATCCTCATCCTCGCCGCCGGCAAGGGCACGCGCCTCCTGCCCTTGACCCGGAACACCCCGAAGTCCCTGCTCGAGCTCGGGCATGGCCTGACTCTCCTGGAGACCCAGCTCGAGGCCATTCGCGAGTGCGGGCTGCGGGAGGTGGTGGTCGTGACCGGCTACCGGACGGAGCAGATCGAGGCCAAGATCCACCACTACGGGGCTTTCGACTTCCAGGTCGTCTACAATCCCTTCTACGACCAGGCCAACAACCTGGTCTCGGCCTGGCTGGCCTGTCCCTACGCCGGCGACGACTTCGTCCTGGTCAACGGCGACGACATCTTCCGGGCCGAGGTCCTCCAGCGCCTGGCGGAGAAGCCCGGGGAGGTGAACATGGTCGTCTCCCGGAAGGAGGCCTACGACGAGGACGACATGAAGGTCTGGACCCAGGACGGGCGGGTCTGGAAGGTCTCCAAGAAGCTGCCGCCGGAGGAGACCAACGGCGAGTCCATCGGCATGATGCGCTTCCAGGGCCAGGGGGCGCGCTGGTTCCGGGAGGAACTGGAGCGCATGGTGCGGCGGCCGGAGAACCTGGAAGTCTTCTACCTCCAGGCCCTTCAAAACATGATGGACGACGGCCTGCCCGTCGGCTACGTCGACTGCGCCCCCGAGGAATGGTGCGAGGTCGACTTCCACCCCGACCTCAAGATGGTCAAGGATCACCTCCTCAGCAAGCTCGTCCTGCCCGAGTTCCTGCGCGCCTGAGTCATGGAGCGGCCCTCGCAACGCAAGATCGCTGTCGTCGGCCTCGGCTACGTGGGCCTGCCCGTGGCCGTGGCCTTCGCGAAGAAGTTCCCCGGGACCCTGGGCTTCGACGTGGACTCCGCCAAGGTGGAGCGCCTGCGCCAGGGGATCGACACCACCGGCGAGGTGGACTCCGGGGACCTTCGAAGCAGCGGGCTCGAGGTCACCGACGACCCGGCCCGGCTGCGGCAGGCCGACTTCTTCATCGTCGCCGTCCCGACGCCGATCGACGCCTACCACCGTCCGGATCTGCGCGCCTTGGAGGCGGCCTCGCGGACCGTCGGCAAGGCCCTGGACCGGGGCGACATCGTGGTCTACGAGAGCACCGTCTATCCCGGGGTCACCGAGGAGGTCTGCGGCCCCATCCTGGAACGGGAGTCCGGCCTGAAGAGCGGCGTGGACTTCAAGCTCGGCTACTCGCCGGAGCGCATCAACCCCGGCGACAAGGAGCACACCTTCGAACGCATCGTCAAGGTGGTCTCCGCCCAGGACGCCGAGTCCCTGGAGGTCGTGGCCTCGGTCTACGGCGCCGTGGTCGAGGCCGGCGTCCACAAGGCCAGTTCCATCCAGGTCGCGGAGGCGGCCAAGGTCATCGAGAACACGCAGCGCGACCTGAACATCGCCCTGATGAACGAGCTGGCCCTGATCTTCGACCGCCTGGGCGTGGACACCCAGGAGGTCCTGGACGCGGCGGCCACGAAGTGGAACTTCCTGCGCTTCCAGCCGGGCCTGGTCGGCGGCCACTGCATCGGCGTGGACCCCTACTACCTGACCACCAAGGCCGAGCAGGTCGGCATCCATCCGCAGGTCATCCTGGCGGGCCGCCGCATCAACGACGGCATGGGTTCCTTCGTGGCCGCCCGCACGGTCAAGGAACTGGTCATGGCCGGGCGCACCCTGAACGGCGCCCGCATCGCGGTCCTGGGCCTCACCTTCAAGGAGAACGTGCCCGACATCCGCAACAGCCGGGTGCCGGACATCGTCCAGGAACTGCGGCAGTACGGCGCCGAGGTCCTGATCCACGATCCCCTGGCCGATCCCGAGGAGGTGCGCCGGGAGTACGGGCTGGAGTTGACCCCCGCCGAGGGGCTCACCGACCTGGACGCGGTGATCTTCGCCGTGCCGCACCAGGGCCTGGAGGACCTGGCCCTGTCCCTCTGCAACGGCCGGGCCAACGCCACGGTCCTGACCGACGTCAAGGCGGCCCTGGACCGGAGCCGCGTCCCCGAGGGCGTCTACTACTGGAGGCTGTGATGAGCGCCTGGACCGAACTGCAGAAGGAGCTCCGCGCCGGACCCCGGCGCTGGCTCGTGACCGGCGCCGCCGGCTTCATCGGCTCCCACCTGGTGGAGCGCCTCCTCGGTCTCGGCCAGGAGGTCACGGGCCTCGACAACTTCGCCACCGGCCGTCCCTCCAACCTGGAGGCCGTGCGCCGGGCGGTGGGGGAGGAGGCCTGGAGCCGCTTCCGCTTCCTGGAAGGGGACATCCGCCGGCCCGAGGACTGCGCGCGGGCCGGCGAGGGCGCCGAGTTCGTCCTCCACCAGGCGGCCCTGGGCTCGGTGCCCCGCTCCATCCGCGATCCGCGCTCGACCCACGAGGCGAACGTGGACGGCTTCTTCCATATCGCGCAGGCGGCCCACGCGGCCGGAGCCCGGAGCTTCGTCTACGCCTCCAGTTCCTCGGTCTACGGCGACCATCCCGAACTGCCGAAACGCGAGGACCGGATCGGCCGTCCCCTGAGCCCCTACGCCGCCAGCAAGCGCGTGGACGAGGTCTACGCCGAAGCCCTGGCGCGCACCTGGTCCCTGCCCTTCACCGGCCTGCGCTACTTCAACGTCTTCGGCCCGCGCCAGGACCCGGAAGGACCCTACGCTGCGGTGATCCCCGCCTGGCTTCGCGCGTTGACGGAAGGCGAGCCCGTGCGGATCCATGGCGACGGGGAACAGAGCCGCGATTTCTGTCCGGTCGCCAATGTGGTGCAGGCGAATCTGCTGGCGGCCTTCCGGCGGGAACCGGCGGCGCGGGTCTACAACGTGGCTCTTGGGGGCCGCTGCTCCCTTCTGGAGCTCTTCGCTGCCCTGCAGGCGGAGCTCCGCCGGCTCGGCTTCACGATCCAGACGGCGGAACCGGTCTTCGGAAAGCCCAGGCCCGGGGATGTGCGCCACAGTCAGGCCGACATCCGCCGGATTCGCGAGGAGCTCGGTTATGCTCCCGAAGTGGACTTCCTCCAAGGGCTGCGGATCACCGTCGAGGCCTTTGCCGGCCCACCCTGCCGTGCCCGGGAGGATTGAAGCTTGCCCCGACCTCGGCTGCTGTACCTGGTCTCCGACGATGCCTACTTCCTGAGCCATCGCGTGGAACTTGCCCGCGCTGCCCGGGAGGCGGGCTACGAGGTCCACGTGGCCGCTCGGGATACGGGCCGGGGAGAGCGGATCCAGCGGGAGGGCTTTGCCTTCCATGCCCTCCCCTTCGAGCGCCGCGCCCGCCCCTGGGCGCTGCCGGGCCTGGCCTGGGCCACCGTCCGCCTGTACCGGCGGCTGCGTCCGGATCTGGTGCATCACGTCTCCATGAGGCCGGTTCTGCTGGGAGGCTTCGCCGCCCGACTGGCTGGAAGTCCGCCGAGCGTGGACCTCGTCACGGGCCTGGGCTACGTCTTCATCTCCGGTCCCCGGGTTCTCCGGCGGCTCGTCGAGGCCGCCTATCGCTGGTGCTTCCGGAGGGAGGGCAGCCATCCCGTCTTCCAGAACCCGGACGACCTCCAGCTCTTCGAGAAGCGTGGTCTGGTCCAGCCGGGCCGGTCTCGGATCGTTCCCGGAAGCGGTGTGGACCCTTGCGTGTACCGGCCAGGGCCGGAGCCGGAGGGGCCGCCCCGGATCCTCTTCGCCTCGCGCATGCTGTGGGACAAGGGGGCGGGCGAACTGGCCGAGGCCTCCCGGATCCTGCGCGAACGCGGCCTGGACTTCGAGCTCTGGTTCGCCGGTCGGACCGACCCCGCCAATCCTGCTGCGGTCCCGGAGGAGCAGCTCCGCGCCTGGGAGTCGGAGGGGCTTCTCCGCTGGCTCGGCCATGTCGAGGACATTCCCGGGCTTCTGGTGCGCTGCCATCTCGCATGCCTTCCGAGCTACCGGGAGGGCGTCCCCCGCGCCCTCCTGGAGGCTGCCAGCTGCGGTCTTCCCCTGGTGACGACCGAGGTCCCGGGCTGCCGGGAAGTCGTGCAGCACGGCGTCAACGGCCTCCTGGTTCCGCCCCGGGATGCCGAGCGTCTCGCCGACGCCCTTGCGGTCTTGATCCGGGATCGCGAGCAGCGCCAGAGCCTGGGCCGTGCCGGCCGGGCCCTGGTGGAGGAGCGCTTCGCCAGCGACGTGATCCTGCGCCAGACGCTGCAGATCTACGCCCT
>JALUUN010000615.1 GCA_027021325.1 Planctomycetota bacterium | reverse complement strand
CAAGGTCAGGACGAAGAACACGAGGCCCGCATTGACGATGGAGTGCTTCGAGAACTCCATGGCCTCGCTCGGCTCGAGCGGTGTCAGGGTCCGTCCGGTCGCCAGCCAGTGGCCGATGTGGGCGGCGAACAGGAGATGAACTCCGAGGAGGACGAGGGCACGGCGCCGGCCCGCCCGCGACGGGCGGATCGGGGTCCGGGACCTCCCGGCAGTCTCCGGCGGCGCGGCGGCCATGAGGCCCCCACTCTAGCCCGAAGCCCCGCCGCCTACGCTGGACTCCTCAGGCCGCCTCGCCGCGGCCCGCCTCCTCCTTGCAGCGCCGGATCCAGGCGCGGATCGCCTGCGGCGGGAAGAGAGCCGGATCCCCGAGACGCTCGTCGGGAGCCTCGGCGAGTTCCGGGGGCAGCCTGTCGATGAGGACCTCCAGATCGGCGGCGGAGCGGATCTCCTCCTGGAGGACCCGAGCCATCTCTTCGTCGTGAGGCACGCCGCGGGCCCGGACCGCCTGGACCAGGCCGAGAAGCAGGGTCTCCCAGGTCGTCATGGGGCCCTGGACGATAGAGGCGGACTCGGCGAAGGAGTCCACGAAGGCAAAGGGGATCGTGGTGAAGGGAACCTCTTCGCGCAGGACCGCCAGGATCCAGTCGGTGTCGAAACTGAAGTCGTAGACCGAGGGCTGCTCCAGGATCCGCGCCAGGACCCGGTGCTCGTAGAGCTTGAAGGCCGCCTGCGTATCCCGGATTCCCTGGCCGAAGATCGGCTCCCCCACCATGCGCTGCATGTGGCGCAGGAGCTTGATGCCGATGCCCCAGCGCGCCTCCTGCTTGACCAGGACCGAGCGCGGGTCCTTGCGGTTGCCGAGGACCACGGGATAACCGCCGTCCTGGAAGGGTTCGAGCAGGAGACCGAGCTGGCCGAGGTGGACCGAGAGATCGGCGTCGGTGTAGACCACGGCGTCCGCGCCGTCGTGCAGGGCGCGCTCGCAGCCGTAAAGGATGGCGCCGCCCTTGCGCGAGTCCTCGGCCGAGTGCAGTCCGCGCAGGGGGCCGTCGGCCGCCGGCAGCGCCTCGGCAAGGCGCAGAACGGTGACGTGGTCTCCCAGCGGATGCCCGGCGGCGATCTCCTCGGCGAGATCGGCGCTTCGGTGCGGGCAGCCGTCGTCCACGGCGTAGAGCCGCCAGCGCACCGGGGTGCCGCGAGTCGCCCAGGCCAGCTGCTCCAGCTTGACGCGCAGGGCGTCCTCGCCGTTCGGGTTCTCTGCGCTGCGCGGGCGCAGGCGGTGGTGTTCGCCCCACATGGCGAAGACGACGCCGATATAGACCGGATGCGCGCGCTCCAGGAAGCGGCGGCTGCGCACCAGCCAGGTGGCAATGCGGAACTCGAGCGGGGTCTCGGCGTCGCAGCCGAGGGCATGCAGGGCGGCGAGGTCGAGTTCGGGCTCCTCGAGGAGGCGCTCGGTGAGCTCCAGGAGGCTCTGCTGGCAGCCGGGATCCGTGAGGTCGAAGTCCCGGCGGGCGGAGGAGGCGAGGGTGGGGAGGTCGAGCATGGTCTCCGGACTCCCGGGCGGGGAGGCTCCAGGGAGTCCATCGGCCGGCGCCGGCCCGGAACTGGAGCCCCAAGGCCCGGCGCCGGCGCCTCCTCAGGCGCAATGATGGCCCGGTCCCCCGCCCCAGGGACCATGGTATGCCGTGGTGGATGCGGCAGGGCGGCGACGGTCGCCACCGCCAGCAGCAGCGGTGGCGACGGGAGCCGGTGTTGCTCCTGACTCGGCAAGCCCCCTGGGGCGGGAGGACCGGCTCCGTGTCGCGGCCTGCCTTGCCCAGGCGGCCCCCTCAAGCCTCGCCATGGAATCCGGGGCTTCCTGGGAGTGGCTGCACGGGTCGCGCCCGGCCGCCGACGAGGAGACTTCCGGGTGGGCGCCCCTCCGGCCGTTCCCCGGAGCGGCGGCCGCCGGCCAGCCCTTGCTCCGGCCACGGCGGGGATTAGAGGCCGGGAAGCCCTGAGCATGGAGACCGCCGTGGAGACCCGCATCGCTTGGATGGACGGCAACGAGGCCGCGGCCTCGGCGGCCTATCGCCTGAACGAAGTCATCGCTCTGTATCCGATCACACCGGCCTCTCCCATGGGCGAGACCTGTGACACCTGGAGCAGCCAGGGCCGGACCAACCTCTTTGGAACCGTGCCCGAGGTCGTGGAGATGCAGAGCGAGGCCGGCGCCGCAGGGGCCGTGCACGGCGCCCTCCAGGCGGGCTCCCTGACCACGACCTTCACCGCCTCCCAGGGGCTGCTCCTCATGCTCCCCGACATGTACAAGATCGCCGGGGAGCTCCTGCCCTGCGTGATCCATGTCGCCGCCCGCACCGTCGCCACCCACGCCCTCTCCATCTTCGGCGACCACTCGGACGTCATGGCGGCGCGCGCCACGGGCTGGGCCATGCTCTGCGCCTCCTCGGTCCAGGAAGCCCACGACTTCGCCGCCGTTGCCCAGGCTGCCGCCCTCAAGGGCCGCGTCCCCTTCCTCCACTTCTTCGACGGCTTCCGCACCAGCCACGAGGTCAACCGCGTCGAGCTCCTTTCCGACGAGGACCTGCGCTCCCTCCTCGACCCCGAGGCCCTGGCCTGGTTCCGCGGCCAGGCCCTCGACCCGGACCACCCGGTGCTGCGCGGCAGCGCCCAGAATCCCGACGTCTTCTTTCAGGCACGGGAGGCCTGCAACCCCTTCTACGAGCGCCTACCCGGACTCGTTCGGGACACCCTGGCCGCCTTCGCCGAGCGCACCGGCCGGCGCTACCGTCTCTTCGACTACCACGGGGCAGCCGACGCCGAACGCGTCCTGGTAGTCCTGGGGTCGGCGGCGGGTGCGGTGCGCGAGGCCGTGGACCTCCTGAATCGGCGCGGCGAGCGCGTCGGCCTGATCCAGGTGCGCCTCTACCGGCCGTGGAGCGCCGGCGACTTCCTCGCCGCCCTGCCGCCGACGGTGGAGCGCGTCGCCGTCCTCGACCGCACCAAGGAGCCGGGAGCCGCGGGGGAGCCCCTGTTCCTCGACGTCGCCGCGACCCTGGCCGAGGCCGGCAGGGGAATCCGCGTCCTGGGCGGCCGCTACGGCCTGTCCTCGAAGGAGTTCACCCCGGCCATGGCGGCGGCGGTCTTCGAGGAGCTGAGCCTGCCCGAGCCGAAGCGGCGCTTCACCGTAGGCATCCGCGACGACGTGACCCGCCTCAGCCTCGCCTGGGATCCCGAGTTCCAGCCGCGGCAGGAAGGGATCTTCCAGGCCGTCCTGCACGGCCTGGGCAGCGACGGCACCGTCGGCGCCGCCAAGAACACCGTCAAGATCGTCGGCGAGGCGACAGGCCTCCACGCCCAGGGTTACTTCGTCTACGACTCGCGCAAGGCCGGAAGCCGCACGATCTCCCACCTGCGCTTCGGACCCGAGCCGATCCACAGCAGCTACCTTGTGGATCGGGCCGACTTCGTGGCCTGCCACCAGTGGAGCTTCCTGGAACGCTACGAAGTCCTGGACCGGGCCGCCCCCGGGGCAACCTTCCTCCTGAATTGCCCCTATCCGCCGGAGGAGGCCTGGGAGCACCTGCCCCGCGAGGTCCAGGAGAGGATCCTGGAGCTCGGCCTCAGGGTCTGGGTGGTGGACGGACACGGCGTGGCGCGGGCTGCCGGTCTCGGCAACCGCATCAATACCGTGATGCAAACCTGCTTCTTCGCCCTCACGGATCTCCTGCCCGTGGAGGAGGCGAAGGAACGGATCCGGGAGGCCATCCGCAAGACCTACGGCCGCCGCGGCCAGACTGTCCTGGACCGCAACTTCGCGGCCGTGGACGGCGCTCTGGACGCCTTGCGGCCCCTGGAGGTGGATCCTGCCCGCCACCGTCCCGAGGGACAGCCACGGCGGCCGGTGGTACCGGAGGACGCGCCGGACTTCGTGCAGCGGGTCACCCGCATCCTGCTCGAGGACCGGGGCGACCTCCTGCCGGTGAGCGCGCTGCCAGCGGACGGCAGCTTCCCGACCGGCACGACCCGCTACGAGAAGCGGGCCATCGCCCAGGAGATCCCCATCTGGGAACCGGATCTCTGCATCGACTGTGCCCTGTGCTCCTTCGTCTGCCCGCACGCTGCCATCCGCATGAAGGTCTTCGAGCCGGAGGCCGAGGCTGGCGCTCCCGAGGGCTGGCGCAGCAAGCCATGGAAGGGCAAGGATCTTCCGGGTGCGCGCCTCGCCATCCAGGTGGCCCCCGAGGACTGCACCGGCTGTGGCATCTGCGTCGAGGTCTGCCCGGCCCGCAGCAAGGAGGAAGTGAAGCGCAAGGCCATCAACATGGAGTCCATGGCGCAGCACCGCGATCGGGAGGCGCGCAATTTCGACTTCTTCCTGGGCATCCCCGACCGGCCGCGCGCCGAGGCGGCCCTCGAAACCGTCCAGGGCACGCAGCAGGTCGAGCCCCTCTTCGAGTTCTCCGGCGCCTGTGCCGGCTGCGGCGAGACCCCCTACCTCAAGCTCCTGACCCAGCTGTTCGGCGACCGCCTGCTGGTGGCCAACGCCACAGGCTGCTCCTCCATCTACGGCGGCAACCTGCCGACCACGCCCTGGGCCATGGACCGCCACGGCCGCGGCCCGGCCTGGGCGAACAGTCTCTTCGAGGACAACGCCGAGTTCGGTCTCGGCATCCGGCTGGGTCTGGAGGGGCGCCGTGCTCGCGCCCGCGCCCTCCTGGAGGCGCGCCCGGAGGTGCCGCGTGAACTCCTGGAGGAGGTTCTGGCCCACGCCGACGCCGTCGAGGCGGCGGAGGTCGAGGCCCAGCGGCGACGCCTCGAACACCTGCGCGAGCTCCTGGGTCCTCCCGAGGGTCCCGAGCACGAGGAGCTGCACCGCGTCCTGGGGAGTCTGGCACCGCGCTCGGTCTGGATCGTGGGCGGCGACGGCTGGGCCTACGACATCGGCTTCGGCGGTCTCGACCATGTCCTGGCCTCGAACCGCAACGTCAACCTCCTGGTCCTGGATACGGCGGTCTACTCGAACACCGGCGGCCAGGCCAGCAAGGCGACCCCGCGGGCGGCGGTGGCGCGCTTTGCGGCCGGTGGCAAGGAGACCCGGCGCAAGGATCTGGGGATCCTCGCCAGTCTCTACGGCCATGTCTACGTGGCCCAGGTCGCCATGGGGGCGAACCCCCGGCAGACGATCCAGGCCTTCCTCGAGGCCGAGGCCTGGCCGGGCCCGTCCCTGATCCTGGCTTACAGTCACTGCATCGCCCATGGTCTGGATATCCGCAAGGGCATGGAGCACCAGAAGCTCGCCGCCCAGACCGGCTTCTGGCCCCTGTTCCGCTACGACCCGCGGCGCGCCCATGCCGGCGACCACCCCTTCCAGCTGGACAGCCGCAAGCCGCGCAAGCCCTTCACGGAGTTCGCTCGTCTGGAGGGTCGCTTCGCCATGCTGGAGCGCGTGCGTCCCGAGGAAGCACGACGGCTGCTGGCCCAGGCGAGCCACGACCTGAAGGAGCAGTGGCGCCTCTACACCCAGCTCGCCGGCATCGAACGCGAGTTGGACGAGGAGGCGGATGCGCCGGCCGAGGAGGTGAAGGCATGAGCGTACCCTTGAGGAGCCGCTGGCTCGGCCTGGAGCTGGAGCATCCGCTGATCGCGGCGGCTTCCCCCGCCACCGGGACCCTCGACGGACTTCTGCGCCTCGAGGACGGTGGCGCCGCCGCGGCGGTGCTGCCCAGCCTCTTCGAGGAGCAGATCGTTCACGAGGAGTGGGAGACCCACTGCATGTTCGAATGGGGCGCGGAGTCCACGGCCGAGGCGACGAGCTACTTCCCCGAACTCACGGACTACAACACCGGACCGGAGCAGTATCTGGACCTCCTGCGCTGGGCGCGTGAGCGCCTGTCGATCCCCGTCATCGCCAGCCTCAACGGTCACACACCAGGGGGGTGGGTCGAGTTCGCCCGGCAGCTGGAGCAGGCCGGAGCCCGGGCCCTGGAGCTGAACATCGCCCCGGTACCGGTCTCCCCCGAGGAGA
>JALUUN010000614.1 GCA_027021325.1 Planctomycetota bacterium | reverse complement strand
CCAGGTGCAGGTCTTCGACGGCGCGACCGGCTCGGTCCTCTACACCTGGCTCGGCACCGACCCCGGCGGCAACTTCGGCTACGCCGTGGAGACCGTGGGCGACGCCGACGGCGACGGCGTGCCGGATCTGGCGGTCGGCGCCAACCGCGACTCCCGGGACGGCTTCCAGACCGGCCGCGTCTTCCTCTACTCCGGCGCCACGGGCCTGCTCCTCTGGGAGCGCGCCGGCGGCGGCCTGGATGAGCGCCTGGGCGAATCCGTGAGCGCTGCCGGGGATCTCGACGGGGACGGCCTGGCCGACCTCGTGGCCGGCGGCCCGGAGTCGGACCGCGCCGCGTCCCGCGCCGGCCTGGTGCGGCTTCTGAGCGGCCTCGACGGCGCCGAACTCGGAAGCCTGGACGGCCCCGGGGCCGAGGACCTCTACGGCACTTGGGTTGCAGGAGGCGCCGACCTCGACGGCGACGGCCGGCCGGACCTGGCGGTGGGCGCGCCCTGGGAGGACTTCCCGGGTCCCCAGGCCGGCTCGGTCTACGTCCACCGCCTGGTCCTCGACGGCCCGCGCCTCCTGGATCCCGTCCCGGGGACGGCCGGAACGCTGAACTCCTTCCCGGTCGAGGGCGCCACGCCCGGCGCCCCTGTGGACTACGCCTGGAGTCTCGCAGCAGGCACCAGCCCCGGCCCCTGCCCCGGCCTCTCCTGGGACCTGTCCGCCGCTCGTCCCGGCGGCAACGCCACCGCCGACGCCGCGGGCCGCGCCGTCCTCACGGCGACGGTCCCCGCCGCCGCCGCCGGCCGGGCCCTCCTCCTCCAGGCGGCGGACCTGCTCGCCTGCCGGCCCACCCCGGTCCTGGCCTGGACCTTCTAAGGATCGATCCGGTCCGACCCGGCGCAGGACCTCCGGTGCGGATCCCGGAGCGGACGAGGCCGCAGGCGCCCGCCGGAGGGCGGGCACCGCCGCACCCGCGGCGAGGCTGGAGCAGGGGTTTCACTCCCTTCCGGCAGGCGCCCGGGCGCCGGGCTTCGAACCCGGGTTCCCCGGAGCCGGCCCGGGAAGGCACCGCGCCTCCTACCCTGATCCCCCAGCCATGCGCGACCTCCGACGCCTCCTGCTCCTCCCCGCCCTGGCCGCCCTCCCCGCCGCCGCCCAGGCGCCGCCGGAGGACGCACCCCTCGCCCAGGGCGACCCGCCGGGGCTCTACAGCGCGCCCTTCTTCCCGGAGACCGAGCACGACCCCGGCATCACCCCGCCCGAGGCGGTGCTGGGACGGCCGGCGGGGGCGCGGCTCGCCCGCCACGCCGAGATCCTGGCCCTGTTCCGGCGCTGGGAAGCCGAGTCCCCGCGCCTGCGTCTGGAGAGCTACGGCCGGACCCACGAGGGGCGGGAACTCCTCGTGGCGGTGATCACGAGCCCGGCGAACCAGGCACGCCTCGACGCACTCCTCGAAGTGCAGGCGGCCCTGGCGCGGGGCGAGGAGGCGCCCGCCACGCACCCCGCCTTCGCCTGGCTCGGCTACTCCATCCACGGCGACGAGACCTCCGGTGCCGACGCCTCCCTGGCCGTCGCCTGGCACCTGGTGAGCGGCCGCGGCGAGGCGGTCGAGCGCCTGCTCGAGAACACCGTCGTCGTCCTCGACCCCTGCATGAACCCCGACGGCCGCGAGCGCTTCCTGGCCATGGTCGAGCAGGGCGCCGGCCGCACCCGCAGTCTCGACGCCCACTCCATGGCCCGGGGCCGCTGGCCCGCCGGCCGCGGCAACCACTTCCTCTTCGATCTGAACCGCGACTGGATCCTCGGCAGCCAGCCCGAGACCCGCGGCCGCCAGGCCCTGACCCTGAAGTACCGGCCGCTCCTCTTCGTGGACGCCCACGAGATGGGCGCCCACGACAGTTCCCTCTTCTACCCCCAGGCCGATCCCCTGAACCGGCACCTGCCCGGGCGCCACCGCGCCTGGCAGAAAGCCTTCGGCGACGCCATCGCCGCCGCCTTCGACCGCCACGGCTGGCCCTACTACACCCGCGAGTGGGCCGACGGCTTCGCCCCCTTCTACAGCGACGCCTGGGGCAGCCTGAACGGGGCGGTGGGCATGCTCTACGAGCAGGCCGGGATCGCCGGCTCCCCCATCGAGAAGCCCTCGGGCCGCGTCGTTTCCTACCGCGAGACCGTCCACCACCAGGCGGTGGCGACGATGGCGAGCCTGGAGGCCCTGCAGCGCCACCGCGCCGCCCTCCTCGAGGACTACGCCGCCCAGCGGCGGCGCAACGCCGACCCGGAGACCCCCGAGGGCGGTCGCATGCTGGTCCTGCGCCTGGACCGCCACCCCGGGCGGGTGGCGCGGCTGCGCGCGATCCTGCGCCGCTCCGGCATCGAGGAGGGCCCGGTCCTCCTGCGCCCCGGAGGCCTGCCCCTGCGCAACGCCCTCGACATCCTCGGCCGCCGGCACCAGAGCCTCGAACCCGCCGGACGCTTCCTCCTCGTGGACGGCGCCCAGCCCCAGTCGCCGGTCCTGCGCTCCTGGTTCGACTTCGACCCGCGCATGCAGGAGGCCTGGCTGGCCGAGGAGCGCCAGGACCTGGAGCGCGGCGAGGGCTCGGGCATCTACGACACCACCGCCTGGTCCCTGGCCCATGCCTTCGGCGTCGAGGCCTGGTGGGCGGAACGCGACCCGGGGCTCCTCGCCGCCGCGCCGGCGCCGGAGCAGACGTCCCCCGCCCCCGGTCTCGCCCGCCCCGGAGAACCAGCCTACGCCTGGATCGTGGACGGGCACGCCGACGCCAGCCTACGCTTCGCCGTGGCCGCCCTCGAAGCAGGGCTCTGCGTCCGCGCCGCCGACCGCGCCTTCACCACCGGCGGCCAGAGCTACGCCCGGAACAGCCTGGTCGTCCTGGCCGACGAGAATCCGGAGGACGCCGGCCGCCGCGTCCACGAGGCGGCGCTCCGGGCCGGCGTCCCCGCCAATGCCGCCGGCAGCGGCCGCAGCCCCGGCGAGGGCCCCGACCTCGGCGGCGGGCACTTCCCCCTGCTGGTCCGCCCGCGCGCCGCGATCCTCGCCAACAGCCCCTTCGCCGCCGACGCCTTCGGCCATCTCTGGCACGAACTCGACCGTCTCGGCCTGCCCCTGACCTGGCTGGACGCCGCCGCCTTCCCTACGGAGCTGCGGCGCTTCAATGTCCTGGTCCTGCCCCACGGCTGGACCGGAGCCTTCCTGGAGGACCAGGCCGAAGCCCTCCTGGAGTGGGTCCGCGGCGGCGGCACCTTGATCGCCGAAGGCAGGAGTGCCGCCGCCCTCCTGAACGCCGCCGGGGAGGATCTCTCCGGTCTGCGCCTGCGCTCGCAGGTCCTGGACGAACTGGAGGCCTGGCTGCGGGCGGGCCGCGGCGAACGCCTCGCCTGGCAGGAGAGACCGGTGGACACCGCCGCCCTCTGGGAGGGAGGCGAGCCGGCTCTGGAGCCTCCAGGCGCCGGTGAGACCCTGCCGCCGCTTCCCTCGCAGGAGGGAGAAGAGTGGCTCGAGCGCTTCGCCCCGCACGGCGCCTTCGCCCGGGCCTTCCTCGACCCCGAGCACTGGCTGACCGCCGGCTGTCCGGAGGCAATGCCGGTCTTCGTCCAGGGATCCGCCGTGCTCCTGGGCCGCTCTCCGGCGGAGTCGCCCGTCCGCCTGGCCCCTGCCGCGGACCTGCGGATCTCCGGCCTGATCTGGCCGGAGGCGCGGATCCGCCTCTCCGACGCCACCTGGCTCGGCCGCGAGGCCCTGGGCTCCGGCCAGGTGATCCTCTTCGCCGCCCGCCCCGCCTACCGCGACCTCCTCCGGGCCACGGCGCGCCTTCTCGGGAACGCCGCCGTCCTCGGCCCCGGCCTCGGGGCGGACCCCCTCCGGCGCTAGGCTCGGGCAGCGCCGGCACCGCCGGCCCCCCGCAGCCTCCGGCCCCGCCCCATGCCCAGGCCGTCCCCCCGCCTTCCCGTCGCCCTCCTCACCTTCACGGCCGCCTGCAGCGCCGGAAGCGAGGAGGAGGTCCTTCGCTTCGCCTGGCCGGACACGGGGAGCCTTCCCGTCGAAGTGGTGCGCATCCAGGACGGCCAGCGCACCCGGGCGCGCTTCACCCTGGAATGGAAGCGCCGCGGCGACCTCTGGGAGATCGAACGGCGCGACCTCCAGGTCCTGGAGATGGAGCGGCCCCTCGAGGAGGGCACGCCCCCCGCCGAAGCGCAGACCCCTGGTCTCTACCGCGAACTCGACCTTCACGGCCTGACCTTCCCGCGCCTCCTGGTGGATGGCGAGGGGGTCCTGCGCGACAGCGCTGCCTGGGAAGAGGGTGTGGACCGCTTCACCGCCGAACTCGGCGCCGCCGGCATGACCGCCGAGCGCATCGCCGACATCCGCGGCGCCCTCCTCGAGCCCGCGGTCCGGGCCTCGGCCCTGCAGACGATCCTCGGCGAGTGGCAGCTCTGGGTCACCTCCTGGACCGACTACCCCTTGCGCCCGGGCTGGGAGGAGGAAGCCGAGCTGGCCGTCGAGACCGGCATCCCGGGAGTGGTGCTGCCGACTACGGTGCACGTGCGCTGCGAGGAGCTCCGCGAGGAGGACGGCCGGCGCCTCGTGCGCTTCACCCGCGAGATCCGCTACGACGAAGAGGCCCTGACCCTCCTGGTCCAGGGCCATCCGGACCTCCTCGGTGCCCGCAACCTCGATCCGGACCGCCTCCTGGCGGTACGCCGTACCGACCGGAGCGAGGCCCTGGTCGAGGCCGGAACCCTGCTCCCCGTGGAGGCACGCACGCGGACCCTCTTCGAGGTCCTGATGGACGCCGCCGATCAGAGCCGGCAGGAGGTCTCGGAGGCCGTCTTCCGCTTCGGCGGCCCCGGAACCACGGACGGCGCCGGAGGCCGCTGAGCTCCGTCCTCCGGCCCCGGCGTCCCCTGGAGCCTTCCTCCGTCGCCGAGGGACGACGGGCCTGCTCCGGGGATGGCATGGCCGCCACGGCCCGCCTGGGATGGAACCGGAATCCTCCCTCCAAGCCCTGCTGGCACATCCGGGCTAGGATGGAACGGGGACGTCCCGTCCATGGCCGCGCTCTCCCTGCTCCTCCTCCTGGCCCAGGCACCCGGGTCCGGCGACGCCGGCCCGGACTTCGCCCGCGAGGTGCGGCCGGTGCTTGCGGCGAACTGCTTCCCCTGCCACGGGCCGGACCCGGCCTCGCGCCAGGCCGGACTGCGCCTCGATCTCCGGGAGGAGGCGGTGCGCGACCGCGGCGGCTGGGCGGCGGTGGTTCCGGGCGACCCCGAGGCCAGCGAGATCCTCTTCCGGGTCACCGACCCCGAGGAGCCCATGCCGCCGGCCGAGACCGGGCGGCGGCTGGAGGCGGAGGAAGTCGAGATCCTCCGGCGCTGGATCGAAGCCGGCGCCCCCTACACCCCCCACCGCCTCTTCCAGAAGCCCGAGCGCCCGCCGCTGCCCGCGGTGCGGAACCGCGACTGGCCGCGGAACGAGGTGGACGTCTTCCTCCTGGCACGCATGGAGGAAGCCGGGCTCGAGCCCTCGCCCGAGGCCGACCGCTGGACCCTGGCACGGCGCCTGTCCCTGGCGCTGACGGGCCTGCCGCCGGACCCCGAGCGCGCCCGCGCCTTCGTCTCCGACCCGCGGCCCGACGCCTGGGAGCGCTACGTCGAGGAGCTCCTGGCCTCGCCCGCCCACGCCGAGCAGATGGCGGCGCGCTGGCTGGACCTGGCGCGCTACGCGGACTCGGCGGGATACGGCTCGGACCCCCTCCGCACCATCTGGCGCTACCGCGACTGGGTGATCGAGGCCTTCCAGGAGAACCTCCCCTACGACCGCTTCACCCTGGAGCAGATCGCCGGCGACCTCCTTCCGGACGCGACGGTGCGCACGCGGCTCGCCACCGCCTTCCATCGCAACACGATGACGAACACCGAGGGCGGGACCGACGACGAGGAGTTCCGGGTGGCGGCGGTCAAGGACCGGGCCAGCGTCACCGCCCAGGTCTGGATGGGACTGACGCTGAGCTGCGCCGAGTGC
>JALUUN010000613.1 GCA_027021325.1 Planctomycetota bacterium | reverse complement strand
GTCGCGACCCTGGAGGCCGAGGCGCCGGACCTGGCCCGCGAGCTCGTGACCGCCGAGAAGGAGAGCATCTTCGGCACCTACCGCGCCCTGGACGAGCAGAAGGCGGCAGCGGTGGCCGGCCCGGAGCGCGAGGCCCTGGAGACCGCCCTGCGTGAGGGCAAGGCGACGGCCCTGGCGGAGGTCGTGATCCTGCCGGTCCTCATGTTCCTGGCCTACATGAGCCTCATCCTCTGGTACCGGCGGCGCGGCGGCTACCGGCCCGTGGAGCTGCCGCCGGCCGGGCCGGCCTGAGGCCGCCGGGGAGCCAGCCTGCTGGCGGGCCTCAGGTGCCGCCGGTGCCTTCCTCCTCCGGCGCCCCGAGGCTCTGCGTGATCTCGGCGGCGGCCCGCGCCAGAGGCTCGTGGACCTCGGCCGGACCACGGTGGCTGCCCTTGCGGGTCAGGCAGGGGCAGGTCAGGGCCGCCACTGCCCGTCCGGTGTGGTCCAGGACCGGGTAGCTCACGTCGGTGATGCCGAGAATGGTGGCGCTCTCGCGCTCTTCGAAGCCGCGCTCGCGGATGGCCTCGCCAAGAGACTCCATCTCCTTGCGCCGGCGGCTTCCGGGGCCGGCGCCGCAGGACTCGTACCAGATCTCCCGGACCAGGGGCGGCTGGAAGGCGAGGAGGACGCTGCCGCTCACCGTCTCCAAGAGGGGCACGCGGGCGCCGACGCGCACCGCGAAGCCCATGAAGCCCGCTCCGTCCACCTGGGCGGCGATCAGAGCGTGATCGCCGTGGCGCAGGGCGAGGTGCACGGACTGACCGGTATCCTCGGCGAATCGGTGCATGGGCGGCAGCGCCCGGTCCAGGAGCAGGCGCGTCGGCGGGTGGTGGTGGGCCAGCTCGAAGAGCTTGTAGGTCAGGCGGTAGAGGTCGTCGCCCGGCCCGCGGCGCAGGTAGCCGCGCTCGACGAGGCAGGTGAGCATGCGGAAGATCTCGCCCGGAGTGCGGCCGAGGGCGCGGGCGATCTGGCTCTGGCCCAGGCCCTCGCTGCGGCTGGCAAGGAGCTCCAGGATGTCCAGGCCCTTCTCCAGGGCCGGGGCGGCATAACGGCGCTTGGGCGTGGCGGGGGAGCGGGCCATGGCACTCGACGGGGGGGACCGGCCCGGCGCTTGACCGGGAGCCGGCATGAGTTTACATATAAACGTCCGGTTTCCAGTGCGAAAATCGCGCCTGCGTCCCCTCGGCCGTCCTGGATTTCCACCCATGAACCAGACCGTCCTCGTCACCGGAGCCCAGGGCTGCCTCGGCGCCTGGCTGGTGCGCGCCCTCCTGGAGCGCGGGGACCGCCCCGTCGTCTACGACCTGGAGACCGAGCCGCGCCGCCTTCTCCAGGTCCTGGAGCCCGGGGATCTGGAGGGGGTGGTCTTCGTCCAGGGCGACGTGACCGACCGCGAGGGCCTGCGCCGCGCCCTGGAGGAGCAGGAGGCCGGGGCCCTGGTCCACCTGGCCGGCCTGCAAGTGCCCTTCTGCCGGGCCGACCCGCCGCGCGGCGCCCGGGTGAACGTCGAGGGCACCCTCTGCGTGTTCGAGGCCGCGAGCCGCGCCGGGCTCGGGCGGGTGGTCTACGCCAGTTCCGCCGCGGTCTACGGTCCGGATCCCGGCCGGCCGGTGCGCGAGGAGGACGCCGGCTCCCCGGGAACCCACTATGGCGTCTTCAAGCGCGCCAACGAGGAGAACGCCCGCATCTGGTGGGAAACGGAGGGGCTCTCCAGCGCAGGGCTCCGTCCTCTGACCGTGTATGGCCCCGGCCGCGACCAGGGGCTGACGAGCGGGCCGACGCGGGCCCTCAAGGCCGCCCTCCTGGGCCGGCCCTTCACCATCGCCTTCACCGGCCAGACCGACTTCCTCCACGCCGCCGACGCCGCCGCGGGTTTCCTCGCCGCCCTGGAGGCGCCCGCCGGCGCCCGGGTCTACAACCTGCACGGCGAGACCCGGCCGGTGGAGGACGTCGTCGCATGGATCGAGAAGGCCCTGCCGGAGGCCCGGGGCCGGGTCCGCTGCGAGGGCGATCCGCTCCCCATCGCCCCCGAGCTCGACGGCGGACGCATCCTGGAGGACCTGGGCTGGCGCGCCACTCTCTCCCTGGAGGAGGGCCTGAGGCTCACCCTGGAACGCTTCCGGGAACTCCGGGCCGCCGGCCGCCTCGCTACCCACGATCTCGAGCCATGAGCCGCCTGCCCCTGCACGAGTGCGCCGTCCGCGTCCACCCCGCGGACGAGGTGGCTGTGGTCAAGCGCCTCCTGGAGGCCGGCGACCGGGTGGTCCTGGAGGACGGCCGCGAGGTCGAGGTCCGTGGCGCTGTACCGCCCGGACATCGCTTCGCCCTGGTGGATCTCCCGGCCGGCCGTCTGGTGCGCCAGTACGGCCAGCCCATCGGGACCAGCCGCGGCCTGCGCGCGGGCGAGCCCCTGACCCGGGCGAACCTCGCCGACCAGGTGCCGGTCGTGCGCGAGGTGCCCGAGGACCTGGAGAACCCGCCGCCGGACTACGTCCCCGAGCGCCAGCGGGCCCGCTTCCTCGGCTTCCGCCGGCCGGACGGGCGGGTTGGCACGCGCAACTGGGTGGTCGTGATCCCGACCAGCATGTGCGCCAGCCACGAAGCGCAGCAGATCGCCCTGCG
Source organism: Planctomycetota bacterium (assembly GCA_027021325.1). GTDB lineage: Bacteria > Planctomycetota > UBA1135 > UBA1135 > UBA1135 > JALUUN01. The sequence goes on along the minus strand of JALUUN010000613.1, from coordinate 3,393 downwards.
CGCCGAGATGAGCGGCCTGTGGAGCCGGGAGCGCTACCCGAACGTGGACGGCGTCGTCGCCCTGCCCCACAACAAGGGCTGCGGCTGCAACGACGGCAGCAACCTGGAGACCCTGCTGCGGACGCTCGCGAACTACGCGGCGCACCCCAACACCGGTGCCGTCCTGTTCCTGGACCTCGGCTGCGAGAAGACGAACCTCAATCTCATGGACGCCTGGCTGAAGCACCACGGCGGCCTGGGCTGGGACAAGCCGGTGCACTGGATCGGCATCCAGGAGGCGGGCGGCACGGTGGCGGCGGTGCAGCAGGGCCTGGAGGCGGTGGAAGCCATGCTTCCCGAGGCCGGGCGCGCCCGCCGCAGCCTGGTGCCGGCGAGCGAACTGGTCCTCGGCGTCAAGTGCGGCGGCTCCGATGGCTTCAGCGGAATCTCGGCCAATCCCGCCCTGGGCCATGCCGCCGACCTGGTCGTGCGCCAGGGCGGCACCGTCCTGATCACCGAGGTTCCGGAGTTCTGCGGCGCCGAACACCTCCTCGCCGCCCGCGCCCGGGACGCCGAGACCGCCCGCCGGGTGTACGCCATGGTGGACTGGTACAAGGACTACGCGGCGCGCTGGGGGACGGTCCTGGGCGAGAACCCGAGTCCCGGCAACCAGGAGGGCGGGCTCCTGAACATCACCATCAAGTCCCTGGGCGCCATCGCCAAGGCCGGGACCACCCGCGTCGAGGGGGTGACCGGCTACGGCGAGCCGCCGCGGGGGCGTGGCCTGCACCTGATGCAGGGACCGGGCTACGACCAGGAATCCACGCCCGGGCTGGTGGCGGCGGGCGCCAACATCGTGGTCTTCACGACCGGCCGCGGCACCACCATCGGCAACGCCATCACCCCGGTAGTGAAGCTGAGCAGCAACACGCCCACCTTCGAACGCATGCGCGACGACATCGACCTCAACGCCGGCGGCATCCTCGACGGCACGGCCACCATCCCCGAGGTGGGGGAGGAGGTCTTCCGCCATGTTCTCGAGGTGACGAGCGGGCGCGTTCGAGCCCGCGCCGAGGAGAATCAGCACCGCGAGTTCCAGGTCTGGGCCGAACAGGCCATCAGCCTCTAGAGAGAAGACATGGATGCGTCCGGCGAACGGCGCTACCCCATCGAGGTCCTGCAGGAGTTCAGTCGCAGGGTCTTCGAGCACTTCGGCGTGCCCGGGGAGGACGCCCGCCTGGCCTCGGAGGTACTGGCGGCGAGCGACCTGCGCGGCATCGACTCCCACGGCGTGGCGCGACTGCACACCTACTTCGACATGCTCGAGCTGGGCCGCATCAACCCGCGGCCGGAGCTGCGCGTGGTGCGTGAGACCGCTGCCACGGCCACGGTGGACGGAGACAACGGCCTGGGGTTGGTGGTCGGCCCCAAGGCCAACCGCATCGCCATGGACAAGGCCCGGGAATGCGGCAGCGGCCAGGTCGCGGTGCGCAATACCAATCACTTCGGAATCGCCGGCTACTACGTCCTCGAGGCCCTGAAGGAGGACCTCATCGGCTGGGCCATGACCAACAGCACCAAACTGGTGGCGCCGCTCTGGGGGGCGGAGAGGATGCTCGGCACCAACCCCATCGCCATGGCCTTCCCCGGCCTGGAGGAGCCGCCAGTGGTCGTGGACATGGCGACCAGCGCCTGTGCCTATGGCAAGGTGGAGATGGCGCGGCGCCGCGGCGAGCCCATCCCGCGCGGCTGGGCCATCGACGCCGAGGGCCGCGACACCACCGACCCCGAGGCCATGATCGAAGGCGGCGCCCTCCTGCCCCTGGGCTCCTGGCGCGAGCTCGGCGGCCACAAGGGCTACGGCCTGGCGGTCCTCGTGGACATGCTCACCGCGGTCCTGAGCGGGGCCAACTGGGGGCCCTGGGCGCCGCCTTTCGCCCTGCGCCAGGAGATTCCCGCCCGCAGCGTCGGCAAGGGGATCGGCCACTTCTTCGGCGCCCTGCGCATCGACGGTTTCCTGGATCCCGAGGAGTTCAAGCGTCAGGTGGACGACTGGATCCGCAGCTTCCGCGCCACCAGGCCCCAGCCCGGAACCGGCGGTCCCTTGATCCCCGGCGATCCCGAGCGCGAGGCCGAGGCCGAGCGCCGCCGCGAGGGCGTGCCCCTGGTCCCGGCAGTCGTCGAGGAGCTCCTCGACATCGCACGCCGTACCGGCATCCCCTTCGAAGCATGAAGTTCCTCACCTTCCGCGGCGCCGAGGGCCGCCTGCACCCCGGGGTCGCCGTGGACGGCGGCGTCCTCGACCTCCTGCATCCCGCTCTTCGCCTGCCCGAGCCCTGCGGCTGCATGGGCTGGTGGGACCTGGACGACCCCTGGCACCAGGCGGCGCGTCGCGCCGCCGCGGCGCCGCCGGAGGAAGCGGTCCTGCCCGCCGGCTCCATCTCCCTGCAAGCGCCGGTACCGCGGCCGGGGAAGTTTCTGTGCATCGGCCTGAACTATCGCGACCACGCCGAAGAGAGCGGCATGGAGGTGCCCGAGAGCCCGGTCTGCTTCAGCAAGTTCGGGACCTCGGTGATCGGACCGGAGGCACCTGTCCTTCTCCCGCCAGGCAGCCGCCAGGTGGACTACGAGGCCGAGCTCGGCGTCGTCGTCGGCCGGCGGCTGCGTCAGGCCATGCCGGAGGAGGCCCTGGCCGGGGTCCTCGGCTACACCTGCATCAACGACGTCAGCGCCCGCGACTTCCAGTTCGCCGACGGCCAGTGGCAGCGCGGCAAGTCCTGCGACACCTTCGGGCCCATGGGGCCGTGGATCGTCAGCCCCGACGAGGCCGGCGACCCCCAGGACCTGGCGATCCGGTTCCGCCTGAACGGCGCGACCCTGCAGGACTCCTCGACCTCGCAGCTCATCTTCGGCGTGGCGGAGCTCCTCTCCTTCCTGAGCGGCTTCACGACCCTCGAACCGGGGGACGTGATCGCCACCGGCACACCGCCCGGCGTCGGCTTCGCGCGCAAGCCGCCGGTCTTTCTGCAGGACGGCGATCTCATGGAGGTCGAGATCGAGAACCTCGGCGTCCTCCGCAACCCCGTGCGCGGCCGGTGAGGGGGCTTCGGCGCCGGCGGCCCTGAGGGCGCCTTCCCCGGTGCGCTCCCCGCAGGCCGGCCAGGCTCGGGCATGGCCTTGATCGCCCTCGCGCTCCTCGCTGTTCCCCTCCCCGAGCAGGAGCCGGACCCCGGGTCCGTGGACGCTGCGGTGCGGGCGGCGCGGACGCACCTGCGCGCCTCGGGGGCTGCACTCCTCGAGGAGGCGCGGTCCTTCTGGGCGCTGCCTTGCGTCTCCGGCGACGGCCCCGCCCTGCGCCGCAACGCCCGCTGGATCCAGGAGGCCTTCGCCCGCCGCGGAGTCGTCCTGGAGGTC
>JALUUN010000612.1 GCA_027021325.1 Planctomycetota bacterium | reverse complement strand
CGTGCCACATGAGGAACTTGGTGAAGGAGAAGTGCCCGAGCCAGGCCTGTTCCAGGACCTCCCAGCGCGGCAGGTCCACGACCGCCTCCCGGAAGGCCCGGAGGATGGCGGGAAGGTCGAGGCCGCTCTCGTCCTCCGGCAGGGGATCGAGGCCGGCGACCTTCAGCCCGAACTCGGTCTCAAGCTTGCGCAACAGAGTGACGTTGACCCGCGGGTCATCGTCGCTCAGGCGCAGCTGCCAGGGGGCGCGCACCGAATCCCGGTCCACGGTCACGGGCAGAAGGAGGATCGGAGCGGTGCGGCGGGTGCCGCTGCCGGGCTCGTACCAGACGAGGAAGCCGAGAGCCAGGAACAGGGTGTTGGCACCGGTTTCCTCGAGGCTCAAGCGGGCGCTCCGGGCGATCTCCTTGAGGCGTCTGTCGTGCTCTTCGCGGGGCTCCGCCGAGTGCAGGAGGCCGTCCTCGAACTGCTGGCGGTAGAAGGCCCCGCGCGGATCCTCGTCGCCGCGGCGCAGGGCCAGGTCGGCCTCCCGGGGGTCGCCGTCCTCCAGGACGCCGGGCCGCGGCAGGAGCGCGAACACCCGGCCCTTGGCGAGGGCGTCCTCGAGGGCGGCGAGCTCGGGGGAGAGCAGCGGCAGGGTGTTCCGGACCTTCCGGAAGTTCAGGAGGCGGTTGCGAAGGCTCAGGTCCAGGAGACGCCGCTTCCAGCGCTCGAGGCGCAGAGCGGCGGCGTCGGGGAGCGCCGGTTCCACGGCTGCGCGTTTCTCCGGGGAGGCCGCTTCGGGCTGGGCTGCAGCCGGAACCGTGCCGGCGGCCGGCGCGCCGGCCCCGGGCGGAGGCGGGCTGCCGGAAGCGGCCTCCGCTGCGGGCCCCTGGGAGCCTCGAACCGGCGCCCCTTCCGGGCGCGGCGGCAGGGGCGGCGCCCCCGCAGGTGCGGGAAAGGGAAGGGGCCGGATGCCCCGCTTCCGGGCCTCGTGCAGGTCCAGGGCGTGGACCAGGCGGCGCAGGGAGCTCCGTTCCAGCCGGCCTGCCGCCTCCGCGAGATGGTCGGAGCCGACGCCGAGGCTGCGATGGGCCGCTTCAACGGCCGCTTCGAAGGAGGCCCCGGAACGGGAGCACAGCACGGTGGTCTCCAGCAGGAGCAGGTGGCCGATCTCGATGCGCTTGCGCAGCAGGCTCTCGTCGTCCACCTGGACCTCGGGGAAGGTCCGTTCCTCGAGCCAGACCCCGGGCAGGGCGTGCCCTTCCTGCACGATCAGCAGAGGGTGGAGGCCGGCTTGTTCGAGGCAGGCGGCGTAGAGGAGGGCGAGATCCAGGCAGCTTCCATGCCGGCTGCCCAGGATGTCTTCGGGCAGACGGACCTTCTGGCCGTCGCGCTCGAAGCTGGCTGGCGGCTCGATGTAGCGCAGGCCGAGGGAATGGAGGACGTCGAAGAGGGCGGCGGCCACGGCGCGCACCCGCCGCGGATCCCGGCCCTGGTAGCCGTCCAGGGAGCCGTCGCCGTGACGCTCCTCGAGGAGGTCCTGGACGCGGACCAGGATCTCCTGCACCCACGGGTGGTTCGGGAGGACGAAGGCGGCCAGGATCTCGGGCACCAGGCCCGTGCCGCCCCATTCCCGGGCCGCCAGGATCTCGACAGGGAGCGAGGTCTCGGTGAGGACCGCGTCCCCGTGGAGCAGGCGGATCCGGAGCAGGCCGGCCTGGCGCTCACCGGTGCGGCCCAGGAAACCGGGAGCCAGGCGCAGCTCCGGCGTCTCCCGGCTCCAGGTCTCACCCGGGCGCAGGGCGTGAAGGCGGGTCTCCCAGGCCTCGGCGAAGGCCGGCTCGGCCTCGATGCGCAGGCGCAGGTCCTCGAGCGCCGGGCCGCCCTGGTGCTCGACCTGGACCCGGTGGACCACGGGGACGTCGTTCTGCTGCAGCGCCCAATGGATCCGGGGCTGGACCTGCACCCTGACTCTCAACTCAAGCGGCTGCTTCGTTTGGACTGCCTGGGGCGGCGTCGACGGCGCCGGCGAATCGTTCCCCTGTGACACAGCTTCTCTCAGTGGCTGACCTGCTCCTCTGAGAAGAGGAGCCCCTCGGCGTGGAGTCGCTGGTGGTGCCGATCCACCGCTGCCTCGAACGCGTCGCGGTCCATTGGGGTTCCATTGCGAACCTCGAGCATGGCTGCTCGTACGGCCTCAGGAGTCCACTGCTGAACCCAGTGCAGGTGGCGCTGGTAGGTCTCTGGCTGATGCTCCGTCAAGACCCGGTAGGCAGTCTGGATTGCTGGTGAATCCGTTCCTATAGCGGACTGCTCGAGGGCAAGATGTGTGTAGTACTGCGCCTGTCCTTCCACGACGCGCCGATCGGAGTGGAAGAAATCGTTCCAGACGCGACCATCAGCATCAAAACCAATGTGAGTGTATGCGTGGGCGAGTTCGTGGGTGAGTACAACCATGGCCAAGCCGATGGGGTCCACCCCAAGAGCGGTGGCAACGAACGCAATCACCGCCCAATACAGCCTTACCTGCCCACTTCCGTCCGCATAGCCGTAGGTGCCCAGGATGTCTGCGTCGACTTCAAGGATCTTCTTGACGACTGACTTGGATACCGCGAACCTGAGTAGGTGCTCCGCGATACCTTTGCTTCTCAGGAATGCGTCGATCCATTGCTTTCGCGTCTCAGGCTTGGACGCCGCCCGTGTAGGAAGACTCCGGATTCGATCGAGGATTACGCCCGTGTCGTGAAGAAAACACTCGAGTCGACTGCGAATCGAGATCAGGTGCTCTGCTTGTTCATTCCAGTCATTGATGATCAGCTCTTGCAGTCTCGTGGGATAGCCTGGCATGAGCCTCACCACGACGGTATGACGGGTCCCCCCTCGACTCATGCTCAGCCGAGTTGCGTTGTTGAGCGCCGTAGCAATGCGGCTTCGATGGCGATCCCTGGCCTGGCGGATCCTGGATTCCCAGGCAGGATCAACCTGCGCAAGCAGATCCTCCAGTCGAACTACCCGGCCCATGGGAAAGCGGAGAGAGGAGGCAGGCGCATGGCCCTACTGTCGATGGGTCATGGGCGCAGGCTACCATTCCGCCCGCAAACCGTCGACGGGAGTCGAGGGCCCCGCAGTGGGATCGCCACATGCAGCACCTCCAGAGCCTCCTCGCCTTTCCCGCCCTCCTGGGGGTGGCCTGGTTGATGAGCGAGAACCGCCGGGCGGTCCGCTGGCGGCCGGTGGCCGGCGGCGTCCTGCTCCAGGGGCTCCTGGCCCTGGTCATCCTGCGCACGCCCCTGGGCGCCGCCTTCTTCGACGGTGCCCAGCGCCTTTTCCTGGGGCTTCTGGACTTCGCCAGGGTCGGCGCTGCCCGGCTCCTCGGCGAGAGCCCTCTCGGCCTCGACGGCTCGACGCCGCTGCTTGCGGCCATCGTCGTCGCCAGCGTCGTCTTCTTCGCCTCCCTCTTCTCCCTGCTCCATCACCTTGGTGTGGTGCGTCTGGCGGTCGGCGCCATGGCCCGGGTCATGGCCCGGACCCTGGGCACCTCCGGGGCGGAGAGCACCTCGGCGGCGGCCAACATCTTCGTCGGCCAGACGGAGGCGCCGCTCCTGGTCCGCCCCTGGCTGCCGCGCATGACCCGGAGCGAACTCGGCACCGTGATGACCGTCGGCTTCGCGACCGTGGCCGGCGGCGTCTTCGGTCTCTACACGGAGATGCTGCGCGGGACCGTGCCCGGCATCGCCGGCCACCTGCTGGCGGCCTCGGTCATGTCCGCACCCATGGGCCTTGCCGTCGCCAAGCTCCTGTTCCCCGAGACCGGCCGGCCCGAGACCCTGGGCCGGGACGTCCACCCGCCCCGGGCGGAGACCGAGAACGCCCTGGACGCCCTGGCCTCGGGGGCGGCGGAGGGAATGCGCCTCTCCCTGAACATCCTGGCCATGCTCCTGGCCTTCCTGGCGGTCCTGGCCCTGATCAACCACCTCCTCGGGCTTCTGCGGCCGGAGACCCTGGATGCGGCCGGAGCCGTGGTCCGTCCGGCCCTGAGCCTGGAGGAGGTCTTCGGCTGGATTCTGGCGCCCGTAGCCTGGCTCCTCGGCGTGCCCTGGGAGGAGGCCGGGCGCGTCGGCGGCCTCCTCGGCACCAAGATCGCGGTCAACGAGTTCATCGCCTACCAGGGGCTCGCCGGGGCCACGGAGCTGAGCGAGCGCTCGCGCCTGATCGCGAGCTACGCCCTCTGCGGCTTCGCGAACTTCTCGAGCATTGCCATCCAGATCGGCGGGCTCGGCGGGATGTGCCCGGAGCGGCGGGGCGAGATCGCCCGCCTCGGGCCCCGGGCTCTCGCCGGCGGAGCCCTCACCTCCTTCCTGACGGCGGCGACCGCGGCTCTGCTCCTGGGTTGAGAGCGGGGTGGAGCTCCGGAGGGGCGGCGCCCCTGCGGACAGAAAATGAGGGCCGCCTGCCCCCAGGCGGCCCTCGACAGCTCTGCGGTCGGACCTCGCCGGGCCACACGGCGGTGTCTGGGAGGAACCCGGCAGGCCGTCGGCCTCAGGAAGCGCGGCGGCCGGTCCACCCAGGAGCGCGACCCGACCGCGCCCGGGCCGCAGCTTTTTTCACGGCGCCTCAGGCGGAGGAGGCGGAGGCCGGCGAGGTCCGCAGCCCCGGCCGCCGGTGGATGCTCAGCCGCCAGGCCACGAGGGCCAGAGCCAGGACCGCCGCCAGACCCAGGGTCCCGGCGCCGCCCCACCAGACGCCGGGCTTCAGGTGGATGGGCAGGACCAGGAGCAGGGAGTGGACCACGAGCATGACCGTGAAGGGGGTCAGGCCGGCCCGCATGAGGAGCAGGACCCAGACGCCATACTGCAGCAGGCCCGAGGAGACCAGGAAGAGGGGGAAGGGCCGGCGCCAGGCGGTCAGGAGCAGGGTCAGGACGATCCAGGTCGCGAGGCCGGCCAGCCAGGGCTTGCGCAGGATCACCCGCATGCCGGCCAGGAGCAGAATGATCACCAGGCTGAAGAAGGTGGCCTCCGGGATGGTCTGGAGCAGGGCCGCGAGCCAGTGGCGTGGTCCCTCGAGGACATGGAAGTCCACCTGCCAGGCGCCGGGGGTGAAGGAGCGGCCCCCGAACCAGGCGGGAGCCTGGGACTCGAGGAGGACGGCGACGGTCTGGTAGGCGCCGAGGAGCACGCCCAGCAGGACATGCCGGCCGACCAGGGGGTCCCGCCACATTCCGCCCATGGCCCGGGACCAGGAGATCAGGGTCTGCGGCCAGCTGCGGCGGACCACGGGCTCCAGGGCCAGGTAGGAGGTCCAGACCAGGAAGGCCATGAACAGGCTCTGGCCGAGGCTGACGGAAACCAGTCCCAGTTCCTGGAAGAAGCCGTCCTGGTGGCTTCCGCCCAGGGACCAGCCGACCATGCGCAGGGAGGCCAGGAGCACCGCCAGGCGGGTCGCCGTGCGCCGGTCGCCGGTTCCGTTGCGCAGGTTGCGCAGGGCGAAGGGCAGGGCGAGCCAGGGCACGAGCACCCAGAGCAGGAGGAAGCCGAAGATGTTCAGGCCGATGTCGGGGAACCAGGGGGCGAGCATGCCGCCCGGCTCGTCCTCCCACTGATCGAAGACGGCGAAGAACACGGGTTTCCCCTCGCGGGCGCCGAACTCGACGTGGACCCGCTGTTCGGGATCCTCGGGGAGCGGGAAGTCCGCGGCCAGCCAGAGATCCGCCTGGACATGGGGCTCGACACGCGGGACGGACTCCTCCCGGTCCCCGGGATCGAGGCCCGCAGCACGGACCAGGGTCTCCCAGAGCCGTGAGGACGTTCCCTCTTCCTCCCCGGCGGTCTCCCCCTTCTCGGCCAGGCTGTGCTCCGCCGGGGAGAAGGGAGTGAAGCGCCAGGCCCAGCCCTCGTTCCGCAGAAAGCGCAGGCGGCCGTCCTGGGTCGTGATCACCACCTTCCCGCCGGCGTCCTCCAGGGGCGGATCGCCGGCCGAGGAACGCCCCTGGTTCCAGAGGAAACTCACGGCGAGGCGCGGGGCCAGGGAGGTCTGGGAGCCCCGCCACCAGTAGAGAAGGCGGCCGTCCTCGCGTCCGTTGAGAAAGCCCCAGAG
>JALUUN010000611.1 GCA_027021325.1 Planctomycetota bacterium | reverse complement strand
CTGGATCCACTCCGCCGCCTGGATCGAGCGTTGCAACTTCGCCGCCCGCTTCGCCGCCGGCGGCTTCGGAAGCCTCGGCCTGACGAAGGACCCCGCGGGCTGGGACCGCCCGCTGCTGCGCGTCCTCGGCGGCGGACCCGCGGCGCTCACGCGCCGCCTCGCCCTCCTCTTCCTCGACCGCGAGCGCGGGTCCGGCGCCCTGGAGCAAGCCGGCTCCGCCGATCTGAGCTCCCTGCTCCAGACCACCCTGTGCCTGCCGGAGAGCCACCTCGGATGAAGACCCCGCCTCCTCCGCCGCCGCCCCCGCCCAGCCGCCGCGACACCCTGCGCGTCCTGGGCAGCCTCGCCGCCCTCGGCCCCCTGGGCCTGCCGCGCCTCGCGGAAGCCGCCCTGCAGACGGAGGGCGGCCGCCGGCTCGTCCTCCTCTACCTCGAAGGCGGCAACGACGGCCTGAACACCGTCGTCCCCTTCGAGGACGACCGCTACCACCGCGCCCGGCCGCGCCTGCGCCTGGACCCGGCCTCGGTGCTGCGCCTCGACGAACAGACCGGCCTGCACCCCGGGCTCGCGCCGCTGGAGGCCGTCTGGAAGGAGGGCCGCATGGCGGTGCTCCGGGACGTCGGCTATCCGCGCCCGGACCGGAGCCACTTCGTCTCCCGGGACATCTGGCACTGCGGCCGGCGGGAGCTGCCCGATCCGCCGACCGGCTTCCTCGGCCGCGCCTGGGAGGAGGGGCGGCTTCCGGCCGGCGCCCTGCCGCCCATGGCCCTCGGAGAGGCGGAGGCCCCGCGCATCCTCCGCGGCACCGAGGTCACCGGCCTGACCCTGCGCGACCTCGACTCCCTGGCCCTGAAGGCGCCCCCGGGCGGAGGCCTGGAGGCCCTGCGCGCCGCTGCCCGGGAGGCCGAGGCGGCCGGCGGCCTGGCGGCGCGCATCGCCCGCACCGCGCGCGCCTCCTACGAGACGAGCGAGCGCATCCGCCAGGCCCTCGAGCGCGTGCCGGGAGGGGACGACTACCCGGGCGAGCCCCTGGCCGCACGCCTGCGCCTCGCCGCCCGTCTGCTGCGCATCGAGGGCGGCCCGCCGGTGGTCTGGCTGCGCCACGGCGGCTTCGACACCCATGCCGTCCAGTCCGGCACCCACGCCGCCCTTCTGGGCCAGCTGGGACGAGCCCTCGCCGCCTTCCTGCGCGACCTGGCGACGGACGGCACGGACCGGCGGACCCTGGTTCTCGTGTACTCCGAGTTCGGCCGCCGGGTGCAGGAGAACGGCTCCCAGGGAACGGACCACGGCGCCGCCGGCCCGGTCCTGGCCTTCGCCGGGGAGGGCCTGCAAGCAGGGTTCCACGGCCAGCCGCCGGACCTCGACGACCTCCAGGACGGCGACCTGCGCCATCAGTTCGACTGCCGCCAGCTCTTCCGCGAGATCCTGGAGGACTGGCTGGGGGTCCCGGCCCGTGGCCTCTTCGACGCCCCCGCCGGCCGCACCGGTCTCCTGGCGAGCTGAGGCGAACGAAGAAGGGAAGCGCGCGACCCCGGGACGAGGCGCGCCTCAGTCCCGGTAGTCGCAGTCGCCCTGGGTGTAGTACCAGTTCTCCGCCCTCACGATGACCCGCTCCACCTCCCAGTACCAGGGCTCGGGCTCCGTGCAGCGCGGCAGCGGTGTGACGATGATGTGATCCGGACGCTCGTTCTCCACCGGGGCGGCCCCGGGAATGCGCCGCAGGCCCTCCTCCGCCGTGCTCCCCGGCATGGGACAGAACTCGAGGAAGGCGCAGCCCTGCTCGGCGGCGTCGCGGGCGGCGGCACACAGAAGAGCCTCGGCGGCCTCGGAATCGCGGCCGTCGAGGAGGTCCAGGACCGTGGCCAGGCGCACGCCGTCGCGCACCCAGTCGCGATAGATCAGGTAGCCCTCCATGCGCCCGCCGCGGCGCAGGACCAGGGTCCGGTGGCGGCCCACGGGGCAGCGCGCGTATCTCCAGGAAAGGGTCGCCCGGTCGCGCCAGGCCAGGACCGGATAGCGGCCGCGGACGCGCTCGAAGAAGGCATCGAACTCCCCGGTGAAGGGGCCGGCCAGGACCTCGACGGCCCCGGGCCGGCGCAGGCGGCTGCGGAGAACGGGGTCCAGGGCGCGGGCGGCCCAGGCACCCGCCGCGCCGAAGCGCCGTCGGAGGGCCGGCCCCAGGGACAGGCGCAGGCGCCAGGGCTGGAGGGAGAAGAGGACCCGGTAACCGAACCAGCGCTCGCCGATGCGGATGGCCTCGTCCGTGGACTGGCCGCCGAAGGAGATGGGCAGGTTGCATTCACCGCTCCAGAAACCCGTGGCGATCGTGGCGTTGCGGTACAGGCGGCCGCCGCTCGGGTAGTCGGGGTCCGAGGCGCTCTCGCAGATGAGGACACCGCCGGACTCCCGGCCCTGGATGGAGAAGCGCTTGCGCAGACCGAGGTTGGCCGCGAGGACACGCCCGTCGTCGTCGGCCAGGGCGACGAGGCCGACGGGCGGGCCGGCGGGGTTCTCCCAGAACTTCCAGAGGAAATGGGCGAGGGGGCGCTCCTGGCCGAAGACCCGGTTGAAGAGGGCATTCAGGGCCTCGCTGTGCTCGCGCTCCACGGGGACGAGGGAGACCCCTTGGGGCAGAGGCGTGATCTTCGGCATCGGCACGAGCCCGCGCAGATCCTCGGGCGGGTCGACGCGGGGGCGGTCCGGTAGGGTGAAGGCGCGGCTCATCGGGGCCGCATCTATACTCCCTTCCCCATGCGCGCCCTCCTGTTCCTCGTGAGCGCCGTGGCCGCAGCCAGCGGACTGGTGGGCGCCCTGCGCTGGTTCCTGGCGGCGCGCGCAGGGAACTGGGGCGAGACCGGCGATGGCCTCCTCTTCTGGCTGCAGTGGGCCGGCGACCCGGGCGGCGACCGGCTCCTCTACGCCGCCGCCCTGGCCCTGGCGCTTCTGCTCCTGGCCGCCCTCCTGCGGCGCCGGCCGGCGGGCCGCTGGCTCGGCTCGCTCCTGCGCCTCGGCGGCCACCCCTTCGTCGCCCTGGGCCTGGTCCTCTTCGCCCTCCTGCCCCAGGGAGTGACCGCTCTCCTGCGGCCTGCGCCGGATCCGGAGGCGCCCTCGGTGGTCCTGGTCGTCCTGGACTCGGTGCGCCTCGACGAGATGGGCTGGGGCGGCGCCGAGCACCCGACCACGCCGCACCTGGACCGCCTCGCCGAGGAGGGCGTCGCCTTCACCCAGGCCATCACCCAGGCGCCCTGGACCAAGCCCTCCGCCGCCACCCTCCTCACGGGACTCATCCCCGGCCGCCACCTCGCCATCGGCCGCCCGAGCCTGGGCCTGTACTCGGCCCTGGAGGGCCGCCACCGCACCCTGGCCGAGGCCTTCCTGGCCGCGGGCTGGGAGACCTGCGCCCTGAGCACGAACCCCAACATCACCGCCCGCTTCGGCTTCCGCCAGGGCTTCCAGCGCTTCCGCGACGACGCCCGCGAGGACGCCGACTGGCTCCTCGGCGAGGCGCGGGCCTGGCTCGGGGAGCGGGACCGGGAGCGCCCCTTCTTCCTCTACCTGCACCTCAACGACACCCACTACCCCTACGCCGCCCCCGAACCCTGGCGCGGCGCCTTCTACGACGGGCCGAGCCAGGCGGTCCTGGATGGTTCCACGGAGGCCGAGTTCCGCGCCCTGGACCCGGACGGCGGCTTCCTGCGGGAGTTCAGTGCCGAGGACGCCCGGCAGTTCCGGCTCTCGCAGATGGAGGAGCTGCGGGCGGTGGACGAGCGCCTCGGGCCCTTCCTGGAGGAAGTCTTCACCGGCGAGCGGCCGGTGATCGCGGTCATCGTCTCGGACCATGGCGAGGAGTTTCTCGAGCACGGCGACCTCGGCCACGGCCACCAGGTCTACGACGAACTCCTGCGCGTTCCCCTCCAGGTCGCCTGGAACGAGGAGGCGGGCCGGCGCCTCGGCCTGCGCCGCGGCCGCTGGAACACCCAGGTGCGGCTCCTGGACGTGGCCCCCACCGTGCTGGAGCTCTGCGACCTGGGCTGGCCCGAGCGGGCGGCGCCCCTGGACGGGGAGAGCCTCGTCCCCTTCCTGCGGGACGAGGCCGACCCCCAGGCCCACCGCCCCGCCTGGTCCGAGACCGACCACTACGGAAGCCTCCGCTCGGGGCCGACCGGTCCCCTGCGGACCTGGCGCATGCCCGGGGAGAAGATCATCACCACCGACCCCTGGGTCCTGGAAGAGGCCTGGAAGGGCCGCTACTGGGTCTTCGACCTGGGCGCCGACCCCGAGGAGCGGCGCAACCTCGCCGGCGAGAAGGAACGACGCCTGCGCCTCCTGCAGGCCATGGAGGCGAGCGGCTGGCTCCTGCCCCGCCCCGAGCCGATCCCCTACCGCCTCCTCCTGACGGGCGGCGGTGCCGCCGCCGGAGGAGGTGAAGCCCTGTCTCAGATGGGCTACGTGGACGCGGCGGTGGACCCCTCGAAGCCGCCGGTCTTTGCGCCCGGGGCCGTGCCCTGGTGGCCGCCCTGGGTCCCGGCCGGGGGCTGAGGAGGGCGGCGCAGGCCGGGGAGGGGCCGGAGGGTGCCGGGCCGGCCGGGCCCGCAGGGCGCACCCGACCTGACCTACCGCGCCCTTTTTTCTGCAGATTCAGCACATTTCGCCCCTCGATTCTGCCGATTCAGGGGCCGAAGCGGCCGGGTTGCCGGCTTGAGCCTGCGTTTTCTGCAGAAACCGGCTTGCACCGGCGCCCCGCGCCGGGCATCCTCCCGGCCAACCCTCCAGCCCGGAGCGCCTCTCATGACCCAGACCATGGACCCCCAGAACCGGGATCTCCTCGAGTTCCGCAAGGGCATCCACCCGGACATGACTCGGGAGGAGATCGCCCGCCACCTGAAGGAGCACGACGTCCAGTTCCTCCGCTTGCAGTTCACCGACATCACCGGGGTGAACAAGAACGTGGAGGTGCCCGCCAGCCAGTTCGACAAGGCCCTGGCCGGCGAGATCATGTTCGACGGATCCTCCATCGAGGGATTCACCCGGATCGAGGAGTCCGACATGCTCCTCAAGCCGGACTTCAGCACCTACGCCATCGACCCCTGGACGGTGTCCGGCAACGGCGCCCACCACGGCAAGGTCGCGCGCCTGATCTGCGACATCCACAACCCGGACGAGACGCCCTTCGAGGGCTGCCCGCGCCTGACCCTGAAGCGGGTCTGCGCCCGCGCCGCCGAACTGGGTTTCGAGATGAACGCCGGGCCGGAGGCCGAGTTCTTCCTCTTCGAGCGCGATCCCTCCGGCCAGGCCACGACGGTCACCAGCGACGCCGCCGGCTACTTCGACCTCGCCCCCATCGACCGTGGCGAGGACTGCCGGCGTGAGATCGTCCTGGCCCTGCAGAAGCTCGGCTTCGAGATCGAAGCCGCTCACCATGAGGTCGCTCCCGGCCAGCACGAGATCGACTTCAAGTACGGCCCGGCGGTGGCCACGGCCGACAACCTGGCGACCTTCCGCTTCGTGGTGCGGCGCGTGGCCCGGGACATGGGCCTGCACGCCACCTTCATGCCGAAGCCGATCTTCGGGCAGAACGGCTCCGGCATGCACGTGCACCAGTCGCTCTTCTACACCGGCGCGAAGGAGGCGGCCGCTCCGCCGCCCGCCGGCGGCAACGCCTTCTACGACCCCGACGAGAAGTGGGGCGGCGTCTCCAAGGTGATGCAGCAGTACATCGCCGGCCTCCTGGAGCACGCCCGCGGCCTCGCTGCCCTGACCAACCCCCTCGTCAACTCCTACAAGCGTCTGGTCCCGGGCTACGAGGCGCCGACCCACCTGGCCTGGTCCATGCGCAACCGTTCGCCCCTGATCCGGGTGCCCGCGCGCCGCGGCGTCGGCACGCGCTGCGAACTGCGCATGCCGGATCCGAGCTGCAACCCCTACCTCGCCTTCGCCGGCATGCTCGCCGCGGGCCTCGACGGCATCCAGCGCCAGCTCGAGCCGCCGCCGCCGGTGGAGAAGAACCTCTACCGCATGAGCGAACGGGAGCGCGCCCGCCTGCGCATCAAAGCCCTGCCCGCGAACCTCGGCGAGGCGGTG
>JALUUN010000610.1 GCA_027021325.1 Planctomycetota bacterium | reverse complement strand
GGACCCGCAGAACCCGGACCACCTCCTGGCGGCGATGTGGGAGCACCGCCGCTGGCCCTGGTTCTTCCGTTCCGGCGGTCCCGGCAGCGGCCTCTACGAGACCTGGGACGGCGGCGACACCTGGAACCGGCAGGGGCCGGAGGAGGGGCTGCCGAGCGGCGAGCTCGGGCGCATCGGACTGGCCTTCGCACCTTCGGATCCCTCCATCGTCTACGCCCTGGTGGAGGCGGAGCGAAGCGTCCTCCTCCGCTCCGAGAACGGCGGCCGCAGCTGGCGCACGGTGAACCGCGATCCTGGAGTCGCCAACCGGCCCTTCTACTACGCCGATCTCCGGGTGGACCCGGCGGATCCGAACCGCCTCTACAACCTCGCCTCCACGGTGACCGTCTCCAGCGACGGCGGGCGCAGCTTCGAGACGCTGATCCCTTGGTCCCTGATCCATCCGGACCACCACGCCATGTGGATCCATCCGCGGGATCCGAACCTGATCTACGAGGGCAACGACGGCGGCATGGCCGTCAGCCGCGACCGCGGCCGGACCTGGCGCTTCGTGCGCAATCTGCCTCTCGCGCAGTACTACCACATTGCCGTAGACGACGACCTTCCGTACCACGTCTACGGTGGGATGCAGGACAACGGTTCCTGGCGCGGACCTTCCGAGGTCTGGGAGAACGGCGGCATCCGCAACCATCACTGGGAGGAGGTGGGCTTCGGGGACGGCTTCGACACCCGGCCCGACCCCGAGGACAGCCTGCGCGGCTACGCCATGAGCCAGGAGGGCTGGCTGCTGCGCTGGGACCTGCGCACCGG
Source organism: Planctomycetota bacterium (assembly GCA_027021325.1). Taxonomy (GTDB): domain Bacteria; phylum Planctomycetota; class UBA1135; order UBA1135; family UBA1135; genus JALUUN01. The sequence goes on along the minus strand of JALUUN010000610.1, from coordinate 5,284 downwards.
CGAGCGCAAGGACATCCGGCCGCCGGCGCCCGAGGGCGTGGAGCTGCGCTTTCACTGGAACGCCGCCTTCGCCCAGGATCCCTTCCACCCGGCGACCCTCTACTACGGCAGCCAGTTCGTGCACGTGAGCCCGGACCGGGGCGAGACCTGGCGGATCATCAGTCCGGACCTCACGAGCAACGACCCGGAGAAGCAGCGGCAGGCGGAGAGCGGCGGTCTGACCCTGGATGTCACGGGGGCGGAGAACCATACCACCCTGATCACCATCGCCCCGAGCCCGGTGCGTCATGAGGTGATCTGGGCCGGCAGCGACGACGGCCGCATCCACGTCACCCGGGACAACGGCGCCACCTGGGAGCGGGTGGACCCGAACCTTCCGGGGGTGCCGCCGAGCACCTGGGTGGCGCAGATCACCGCTTCGCGTTTCGATGCCGCCACGGCTTACGCCTGCCTGGACAACCACCGCCGCGCCGACTGGACTCCCTATGTCTTCGTGACCCGGGACTACGGTCGGAGCTGGACCTCCCTGGCGAGCGCGGACCTGGACGGCTACTGCCTGTCCCTGGTGGAGCACGGAGAGGATCCCCGCATCCTGTTCCTCGGAACCGAACTGGGCCTCTATGCCAGCCTGGACGCCGGACACCGCTGGTTCCGCTGGCCCGGCATGCCCAGCGCTTCGTGCATGGATCTCGCCTGGCAGGACCGGGAGGCGGATCTCGTCATCGGGACCTTCGGCCGTTCGGCCTGGGTGATCGACGACCTGCGCTTCCTGCCGGAGCTGGACGCTGCGGTCACGCGATCCTCCCTGCACCTCTTCGCGGTCTCACCGGCCCGACAGCACCGCATCAAGCAGACCGGCGCTTCGCGCTTCCCCGGAAGCGGCGAGTTCCGGGGGGAGAACCCGCCTTACGGCGCAGTCTTCACCTTCTGGGCCGGACCGGAGGAGGAGAGCGAGGCCGGGGCCGGAGACGGGGACAGCCCGGACGGCGGTCCGGAGGAGCGGAAGGTCGAGGTGCGCATCCGTGATGCCGCCGGCGAGCCTGTCCGGCGCTTCCAGCATCCGGTGCGCTCCGGCCTGAACCGCGTGGTCTGGAATCTGCGCGCCGACGATCTCGCCCCGCTCCCCGAGCCGGAGGACCCCTTCGGCCTGGAGCGCGAGGATCCCCCGCCCGGCTTGGAGGTCCCGCCTGGCCGCTACGAAGTGCAACTGGTCCTTGGCGAGGAGATCTTCGAAGCCGGCTTCGAGGTTCTTGGCGACCCCCGCTACCCCGGCGACGCCGGAGTCCTCGCCGAGCGCTCCGCCCTGGCTCGCCGCATCGTGGCGGTCCGGGAGCGCCTCGCCGAAGGACTGCAGCAGATCTATCTCCAGCGCGCCGACCTGCGCCTGGCCCTGGAGCGCCTGCGCACGGCGAAGCGTCTGGCCGAGCGGGAGGATGGGGAGGCCCCGGCGTCCCTTCTCGCCCTCCTGGAGCAGGGCGAGCGCCTGGAGGAGGCTTTCAACGCCCAGATCGAGGCCGCCCGCGGCCCTGAGGAGCCTGCGCAGGGCATCGTGCGGGAGCAGCACCTGGCCCGGGACCTGCGCAGCGTCCGCCGCGGCCTCGCCTCCACCTGGGGCCGGCCCACGGAGCGGGTGGGTGTGGAACTGGAGCGCGTGGAAGGCGCCGCCCGGGCCTGGAGCGAGGTCACGCGGGGACTCCTGGAGCGGGACCTGCTCGTCTTCCGGGCGCGTTTCGAGGAGGCCGGGCCGGGGCTCTTCGACTGGCCCCTGCGCGACTGAATCAGTCCCCCTTCAGGCGCACCTCGGCCACCGGCAGGAAGCTCCGGTCGAAGCGGTCGGCGAAGTCGGCCAGGAGGACGCTGGCCTCCTCCTCGGCCTTCCGCGTCCGGCGGCGGCCGTTGACCACGATCTTCACGCTGCGCCCTTCGGGAGGCAGCATGGAGCGGTCCAGGAGCAGGCGCAGGCGCGGCACCAGCCGGGTCTCCACGCGAAAGCTGCCGGGACCGGTCCACTCGGCCTCGATGCGGGCGGTGCGTTCTTCCGCGAGATCCTGGATCATGCGCTTCCTGCCGAGGTTGTCCGCCTCGTTCCAGCGTGCGACCTCCGCCCGGCCGAAGACCGGGCGGAACTCGGCGGCCACCTTCTTGTCGAGTTGCGCGGCCTCGACCCAGTAGGAGCGGGCGCCCCGGGGACGGTCGGCGCGCAGGACCACCCGCCGGGGGCGGGGATCGCGGCGGGCGGAGCCGAGGAAGGCCTTCCAGTCCACGGCCTGGAAGTCGAAGCTGTGGCCGAAGTCCGGGAACTCGAGGAGCCGGGCGGAGGGGGCGCCCAGGCGCTCCAGACCCTCGAAGGCGAGCTGCAGGTTCTCGTGCAGGCCGGGGTCGTCCCCTTCCCCCTGCAGGTCGAGGAGCGGCAGCCGGGCGATGTTCTCCAGGAGGCGGAGGTTGTTGCGGCCGCCGGTCAGCGCCACCGCCGGGCCGCCGACCATGGGCGCCAGGGAGGCCCAGCGGTCCGGCCGCCGGAGGCCGAGGTCCCAGGTCAGATGGCCGCCCCGGCTGATTCCGCTCAGGTGGATGCGGTTCTCGTCCACGTTGTAGTGGCGCCGCATCCAGCGCAGGGCGGCCAGGGTCTCCTGGCGCTCACTGCCGTCGAAGCGGTAGCCCGTGTTCTCGCCGCCGTCGTCGGGGGCGAGGAGGAGGAGCCCCAGCTCCTCGGCCACGGCCCGCCAGGTGAGGATCATGGACTCGCCGGTTCCTCCGGTGCCGTGGCCCAGAACCAGGAGCGGCGCCGGCCGCGCTGGATCGTAGGAGCGGGGGATGTAGCCGTGCAGGCGCAGGGGCCGCGGATCGCCGCCGACGGGAAGCTCGACCTCCCGGCGCCACATGCCCGGCTCGGCGGCCTCGAAGCGGCCGAAGGAAGCCATCGCTTCCAGCCAGTCGTCGAGGGAGACGCCCTCCAGCCGGGCCAGGCGGGCGGCTTCCTGGTCCCGGGCGCCGGCCTCGGGCAGGTCCACCAGCGCCTCCAGGAGTGCCTGGAGATCCGGCGCGGCCGGGGTCGCGGGCTCCTGGGCACCCGGGACGAGAGCGAGGAGGACGGGGAGCATGGGCTCAGGGATCGCTGGGCTCCAGACGCGCCTCGGCGCAGCGGCGCACGGCCTGGCGGGCACGGTGGACGATCTGGCGGACGTTGAGATCGGTGGTGCCGAGGATGTCTGCGACCTCGGCGGCGGAGAGGCCCTGGCGCGCCCGGAGCAGGAGCGCCTCCTTCTGGCGGGCGGGCAGGGATTCGATGCAGGCGAGGACCACTTCCAGCACCTCGGCGCTCTCGTCCCAGACCCGGAACTCCATGTTCGACCTCCAGGTGCCGGCCTCGGTGAAACTCTCCAGCTCGGGATCCTCCGGCGGCGCCTGGATCAGGGCCGAGCGCCCGCGGCGGCGCTGCAGATCCAGGATCTTGTGGCGCAGGATGCCGTAGAGCCAGCTCTTGAGGCTGGCCTGTCCGGTGTAGGTCCCGAGGTTGCGCAGGGCGCCGGCCATGGCCTCCTGGAAGGCGTCCTCGGCCTCGGCGGCGTCGCCGAGCATGCTCCGGGCCCAGGCCAGCATCTCCGGCCCAAGGGCGGCGAGGAGCTCGCGAGCGGCCTCCTCGTCTCCCGCCTGGACCCTGCGGGCCAGGTCCAGATCCTCGGGGTGGGAGGCTGTGGCCATGGTTCTCCGCCTCTCTACGGGGCCGGCGCCCGGTCTCCCGCACATTCTGGGGCTGCTGCGGGGGCGAGGGAAGGAGGGGAGGGCGGGGCTAGGATCTGCCGGGCGGATCCGGGCCGCCCCCTCCTCTCTCCTCCCCGGAAGGCTCTCCGGAACCGGAGCGACTCCCATGGCCACCATCACCTTCAAGGGCAACCCCATCCACACCTGCGGCGAACCGCCTCAGGCCGGTGCGACAGCGCCGGACTTCCGCCTGGTCCGGCAGGACCTGAGTGAAGCGACGCTGGCGGACTTCCCCGGACGGAAGATCCTCAACGTCTTCCCGAGCATCGACACCCCGGTCTGCGCCACTTCCGTCAAGGTCTTCCACGAGAAGGCTGCGGACCTGGAAGGCGTGACGGTTCTCAACATCTCCGCCGACCTGCCCTTCGCCCAGAAGCGCTTCTGCGGCGACGCCGGCGTGGACAACGCCGTCACCCTGTCCTGTTTCCGGAGCGACTTCGCCCGCGACTACGGCCTGCGCATCGAGGACGGGCCCCTGGCCGGCCTCTGTGCCCGGGCGGTCCTGGTCCTGGACGAGGAGAACCGCGTCCTGCACACCGAACTGGTTCCGGAGATCGCCCAGGAGCCCGACTACCCTGCGGCCCTGGCCGCCCTGGGGAGCGGCGCCGCTGCCTGACCCCGCCCCACGGGCCGGACGCCCCCGGCGTCCGGCCCCTTTCCCTGCCTGCCGGGCCATGCCGCCGAACTCCGACCGGATCTTCTGGGTGGACCTGGAGATGTCCGGGCTCGACCCGGACCGGGAGCGGATCCTGGAGATCGCCTGCATCCTCACCGACGGGGATCTGAACGTCCTCGCCGAGGGGCCGGACCTGATCCTCCACCAGCCCGACGAGGTCCTGGCCGGCATGGACGCCTGGAACCAGACCCACCATCAGGAATCCGGGCTCCTGGACAAGGTGCGGGCCTCGCGCCTCGGCGAGGCCGAGGCCGAGGGCCGCCTCCTGGACTTCCTGCGCGCCGAAGGCTGCCCCGCCGGCGCCGTGCCCCTGGCCGGCAACTCCGTCCATCACGACCGCCGCTTCCTGCGCCGCTACATGCCGGCCCTCGACCGCTTCCTCCACTACCGGATCATTGATACGACGACCGTGAAGGAACTGGTCCGGCGCTGGTACCCCGAGGAGTACGCCCGGAGGCCCCGCAAGCGCGGCCTGCACCGGGCCCTGGACGACGTGCGCGAGTCCATCGAGGAGCTCCGCTGGTACCGGCGGACCGTCTTCCGCTGAGCCGGGGACGAGGAAGCCCGGGGCGTGCGGGCTTCAGGGGGAGGCCCCCTGGGCGGCGCAGACCGGGCAGAGTCCCGAGATCTGGACGCTGAAGTCCCGGACCTGGAAGCCGCTGGAATGCACGGGCTCCGGGATCGGCAGCTTGTCGAGGGCCGGGTCCTCCAGATCCTGGACCGCCCCGCAGCGGTCGCAGATCAGATGGTGGTGGCGCCAGGTCTTGCCGTCGTAGCGGGCCGAGGAACCCGGATGGCCGATGCGCACGGCCAGTCCCAGTTCGACCAGGGTCTCCAGGGCGCGGT
>JALUUN010000609.1 GCA_027021325.1 Planctomycetota bacterium | reverse complement strand
GGATCCGCGGCTGGCGTGCACCCGCGACGCCGGAGGAGGCCCGGGCCGGCTTCGATTTCGAAGGGACCGCCACCGGCGTCGAGGTCTTCCGCCTCCTCGCCGAGCGGCCCGCGCTGCTGGAGGCCGTGGAGCGCAGCCTCCCCCTCCTCGACCGCATGGAAGCCTGGCTCTTCGAGGAAGAGGCCACCCCGGAAGGGGCGCTCCTGCCGGGCGAAGCGGCGCCCCTCCTGGCCCGCGGCTTCGACCTTCCGCGCCTGGGGACAGGGATGAGGCGCGAAGCCGCCCGCCAGCTGCGCCTGTTTCTCGAAGGGCTCTGGGCGGCGCCGGTCCTGGCCGCCGCCGGCCGCCGCGGGGCCTTTCGCACCCTGGGCGGCGGCCGCGAGGTGCGCATCGAGGACCGCGTGGACCTGCACGTCCTCCTCCCCACCGCCACGCGCCGGCGTCTGATCGAGCACGCCTGGCCGGTCCTCGAGGCCTGCGGCTGGATGGAGCGCCAGGGCGGCGCCTGGCACCTGACCCCCGAGGGCAAGGCCGCGGCCTTCTACAGCCCGGCCCTGGGCGTCACCCTGAGCTACCTGCCCCTTTTCCGCGGGCTCCCGGCCCTGCTCCAGGGAGAGGCACGCTTCGAGGAACTCTTTCCCCGCCGGGCCGACGGCAGGGAGACCCATGTTCACCGCCCCCTGAACATCTGGGGCAGCGGCGGCGCCCACGACCTCTACTTCCGCAAGGTGGACGAGATCCTCCTGGAGATCTTCCGCGGCCCCTCGCCGCCGGCGGCGGTCTGCGACACCGGATGCGGGGACGGAAGCTACCTGCGGCACATCCACGAGGTCCTGCGCGACCGTCTGCACTGGGACTTCGAGAAGCACCCGGTCTGGTTCCTGGGCTGCGATCTGAACCGGGAGTCCCAGGAACGCGCCCGGCGCACCCTGCAGGAGGGACGCGTCCCCAACGCCCACATCCTGGACCGGCCGGTGGACATCAACTGGCCCGGAGACCTGGCCGAGGGTATTCGCGAGCTCGGCCTCGTCGGCCGCGACCCGGAGACTGGCGGGGAGCGCCCGCTACGCGCCGAGGACGCCCTGCACACGAATTCGATGCTCATCCACAACCGGCGCTATCTGACGCCGGCTCCGGAGGCGGAGCTGCCGCCCTCGACGACCGACGGCGCCTTCGTGGACCCGGCTGGCGGCATCGTCCCGGGCCGGGTCCTGCAGCGGAACCTCGTCGAGTTCATGGAGCGCTGGCGCCCCTTCGTCGAACGCCACGGCTGGCTTTTCATCGAGCTCCACACCCTGCCGGTGGAAGCGGTGGCCGAGGATCCCGAGCGCACCCCCACCATCGCCTACGACTGCAGCCACGGATTCAGCCTGCAGTACACGGTGGAGCCGGCGGTCCTGCGGGCGGCCGCCGAGGCAGCCGGCCTGCGGCCCGGAAACGAGCACTTCCAGGCAAGCTTCCCGGGAGCCGACCGGCCGCGAGTGACCGTGAACTACCTGCGCGGCGCCTGAGGCCTGCTACTGGACGGAGGACTCGATGACCATGGAGGTCCAGCCGTCCTGGATGGCCTGGAACCAGACCGGCATACCACTGAGAGAGGCGGGCACGAAGAAGTCCCAGCTGGCGCGGCCGACCTGATTCGTGATGGAAAGGCTGCCGACCTGGACCGGGTTCTGGAGGTCCAGCGTGGCATTCAGGGAGGGAACGGGGGTGGAGCCACGCCCGGCAATGGAGCCGGCCAGGAAGGTTCCGGAGAAAGGCGGCGCGTCCCAGAGTTCCGCGGTGGCGAAACCGCCAGCGGGAAGCGGGTCCGGGTCCACGTAGAAACGAGGCACGTGATAGACGTAGGCCACACCGGCGTCCGTGACGCCGCCGTCGTCGGTGCCGCGGGCGCCAGCCACGAGCCGGCCGGCGTCCAGGGCCACGTCCCAGCCAAGCATGTCGAAGGGCTGGAGGCCGGAAGCCGTGAAGACCCGGGTCTCGTTCCAGACCCCGGTCTGGAAGTCGTATTCGAAGAGAGTCACCGAGCCGGCCAGGAGTGCCTGGCTGGAGTCCATCCAGCCGGCGACAGCGATCTGGCTGCCGTCGAGGGCCACCCAGGCCCCGTAGTCCTCGCCTTGATCGGCCAGGGAGGGAGCGAGGAACTGCTCGTAGTTCCAGGTGTTGGTGGCCGGATCCAGACGGTACACGTGGGCGCCGCCGGCGTGGGGCTGCCCGTTCAAGTCGTTCACCGGAGCTCCGATCACGAGGACGTCGTCCTGGAGAGCCACCGGGACGCCGAACTGGGTGATGTCATTGACGCCGTGGAAGGGAATCTTCTGGGTTTCGGTCCAGGTCCCGGTCATGGCGTCGTAGTGGTAGAGATAGGCGGCACCGCTGGCGCTGCCGTCGGAGACGTAGGTCCACGACGAATCCTGGGCCGGGGCACCACAGACAATCCAGTCGCCGGAGACGGCGACATGCATCCCGAAGCGGGCATTCTCCTCGCCGTCGCTGGCATGAAGGATGTCCTCGAGCTGCCAGGTCTGGCCGTCGAAGCGATACACGAAGGCCGCGCCTTCCCAGTTCTCCATGCCCAGGGCCGGATCGTTCCAGCGGTTCGCTGCGGTCACCAGCAGGTCCCCGTCGATATCGTTGGACTGCCCGTTGTGGTTGAAGTCCTCCACATTGTAGGGACTGAGGAGATGCGCTTCCTGATCCCATACACCTCGTTGAGGGTCGTAGCGGAAGACATAGGTCGAGCCGGCCATGAAGAAGCCCAGAGGCTCGTCATGGGGAACGCCGACGACGACGCGGTCGCCCGAGACCGAGACCGTATGCCCGAAGTGGCAGGTGCCGCCGCAGCCGACCGCCGGGTCATAGTTCAATTGCTGCTCGAAGCTCCACGTGTCGGTGGCCGGGTCGAAGCGGAAGACGTAGACCTCGCCGAGGCCGACAGGATTCTGGTCCTGGTCGGTGCTCAGGACCACGACGTCGCCGGAGATGTCCAGGCTTTCCCCGAACTGAGCCAGCACCTCGAGGCTCGGCTTGTGCAGGGTATGATTCTCGGAGACAGCCTGGGCGGCCAGGGCCGCAGGAAAGAAGCCCAGGAAGAGGGCCGCGGCGGGAGCGAAACGGTGGCGGGGAGGAGTCATGGCGGGAGGGGAGGCAGCGGTCACACAGGGGACGTGGTCCGCGGACGGACTCTCGGTGGATTCTACACCCCGGAACGGGCCTCCGGAGGCCGGAAGCGCCGCCCTCCCTCCCAGACCTCCAGGCAGGGCTCTCCGAGTTCCGCGCGGCGCGGTTCCGCGCCCAGGCCCGGCTCAGAGGAGGCCCGCATCCGGCCCTCCTCCCGGCGCGGGGCCCCCTCGGCGTAAGTCCTGGTCCCATAGGAATTGAAGTCGGTGGCGCTGAAACGCAGGGCTTCCGGCGTCGAGTGGGACAGGTGGGCGATGGCCGCGGTCACAAGATCCCCGCCCCAGCTGTCCTCGAGGGTCATGGCGATGCCGCGCCCGGCACACAGATCCCGCGCCCGCGCCGTCCGGCTCAGACCGCCCAGCTTGCTGATCTTGAGGTTTGCGACGTCCATCGCCCGGTCGCCCAGGGCTCGCAGGAGGCTGTCCAGGCCCTGAATGGACTCGTCGAGGACGAAAGGAAGGTCCACGTGCTCGCGCACCGCCAGGCACGCCTCGTAGCTGCGGCAGGGCTGCTCCAGATAGACGTCCAGGCCGGCAACGGCCCGGGCCACGCGCAGGGCCTCGTGGGGCAGCCAGCCGGTGTTTGCGTCGGCGACGAGCACGTCCCCCGGCTCCAGGACCTCGGCGACCGCGCGAATGCGCGCGATGTCCGTCTCAACCTCGCCCCCTACCTTGAGCTGGAAACGGCGGTAGCCTTCGGCGCGGTAGCCGGCCACCTTGCGCGCCATGGTCTCGGGCTCCTCCTGGCTGATGGCCCGGTAGAGGAGAACGGAGTCGCCGCGGGCACCGCCGAGGAGCTGGCAGACCGGCAGCCCCGCAGCCTTGCCGAGGAGATCCCAGCAGGCCATGTCCAGAGCCGACTTCACATAGGGGTGGCCCTGAAGGGCTGCGTCCATGCGCTCCTCCACCACGCCCAGGGACCGGGGATCGAGGCCGAGAAGAGCCGGCGCGATCTCTGCGAGGCCGGCGCGGACGCCGGCGGCGTAGCTCGGCAGGTAGGCCGGACCCAGGGGACAGCACTCGCCCCAGCCAGTGAGACCGTCACGGGTCTCGACCGCAACCACCGTGCTGTCGAAGACCTGCACCGACCGCCCCCGGGCCCAGCGGTAGCTTCCTTCGCGGAGGGGCAGGTCCAGCTGCCAGGCGAGGATGCGGTGGATCTCCATGGCAACCCAGGCTAACTCCCGCCCGCTCCCGCCGTAGGCTGGACCGTGCCGCCTCGCTGGCCTGCATCCGCCCTTCCTCCCTCCCCCTCCCCATGAGACGACCGGCCCTGTCCCTCCTCTCCGCCCTGGCCCTGAGCCTGACCGCCGCCCTGCCCGCCCAGGAAGAACCCCGGGCTTCCTCACCGCCGGCCCCCGCCCCGGTGCCCGAGTCCTGGCTTCAAGACCTGGGCTGGCGCTCCATCGGCCCGGCGAACATGGGCGGCCGCATCACCGACCTCGCCGTGTTCCCCGGCGACTCCTGCCTGTGGTACGTCGCCACCGCCTCGGGAGGACTCCTGAAGACCACGAACAACGGCGTGGACTTCGAGTACCTGTTCCAGCACGAGGCGGTCTCGAGCATCGGGGACGTCGCGGTCTCGGCCTCCGATCCCGACATCGTCTGGGTCGGCACCGGAGAGGAGAACCCGCGCAACTCCGTGAGCTGGGGCAACGGCGTCTACAAGTCCATCGACGGCGGCAGGACCTGGGAGCACATGGGGCTCGAAGAGACCTTCCAGATCGGCGCCATCGTCATCCATCCGACGAACCCCGACATCGTCTACGTCGGCGCCCTGGGAAGGCTGTGGGGCCCGAACGAGGAGCGCGGCCTGTTCAAGACCACGGACGGCGGCAGGACCTGGGAAAAGGTCCTGTACGTGGATGAAAACACCGGCGTCCTGGAGGTCGAGATGCATCCGGCCGATCCGGACATCCTCCTGGCCACCACCTACGAGCGGCGCCGTGACCTCTACGACTCCAACGACCCGGCGGTCAAGTGGGGTGAAGGCAGCGGCCTGTGGCGCAGCATCGACGGCGGCAGAACCTGGGTGCGCATCACCGAGGGACTGCCGCGGGTACGCATGGGACGCATCGGCATCGACTGGTACCAGGCCGATCCCTCGGTGGTCTATGCCATCGTCGAGTCCGAGAAGATCACTCAGATCCCCGAGGACGCCGGCTGGCTCGGCGCCAACAGCGAGGATGCCGAGGTCGGCGCACGCTTGACCTCGGTCGAAAAGGACGGTCCGGCAGCCCAGGCCGGTCTCCAGGAAGGCGACATCGTCGTCCAGATCGGCGGCGAGCTGCTCCTTTCCCGGTCCGACCTCCGCAAGTTCCTGCATACCCGCAAGGCCGGCGAGACGGTTCCGGTCGTCGTCTCGCGCGAACGGGAGCTGGTCCAGGCCGAGGTCACCCTCGGCCATCGGCCGGAGAACCAGGAGGACGCAACCGACGAGCTCGGCCGGCCGCGTCCCGGCCCCTACCACGGCGGCCTGGGCGGCCAGCGGGAGAACATCCAGGACGAGCAGGGGCCCGACGGCCGCGACTTCGGCGGCGTGTACCGCTCCGAGGACGGTGGTGTCACCTGGACGCGGGTGAACAGCCTCAACCCGCGGCCGATGTACTTCAGCGAGATCCGCGTGGACCCGCAAGACGACAACTACGTCTACGTCTGTGGCGTGCAGCTCTACCGCTCCCAGGACGGCGGCCACACCTTCAGCCCCGACGGCCATGGCCGTGAGGTCCATGTAGACCATCACGCTCTGTGGATCGATCCCTCGGACGGCCGCCACATGATCCTCGGCAACGACGGCGGCATCTACGTCACCTGGGACCGGATGGAGCACTGGGATCACTTGAACCACGTCGCCATCGGCCAGTTCTACGAGGTCGAGGTGGACTCCACCCGCGACTACTGGGTGTACGGCGGCCTCCAGGACAATGGAACCTG
>JALUUN010000608.1 GCA_027021325.1 Planctomycetota bacterium | reverse complement strand
GAGGAGGCCTTCGAGCGGCTCCGGGCCCTGGTGCGGCGGGACCCGGGGGACCTCGAGGCCCGCTTCAACCTGGGCCTCCTGGCCTGGCGCTACCTGGGCCGGCCCGAGGCCGCCCGCCGGCAGCTGGAGGCCTTCCTCGAGGCCGTGGAGGCGGGAGCCGAGGTGCCCCTCCAGCGGCAGGTGCAGGCCGAGGCCTGGCTCGACGAGATCCGGCGCCGGGAGGCCGGGGGTTAGGGGATGCGGGCTCTCTTGCAGCGGGTGCGCGAGGCCGAGGTCCGGGTCGGCGGGCAGGTCCGGGGACGGATCGGCCGGGGAATCCTGGTCTTTCTGGGATGTCGCAAAGGCGACGACCCGGCCCTCGCCCGGGGCCTGGCGGAGCGCTGCGCCCGCTACCGGATCTTCGAGGACGAGACCGGCCGCACCCAGCTCGACCTGGCCCGGGCCGGGGGCGACCTGCTGGTGATCAGTCAGTTCACCCTTGTGGCCGATACCAGGAAAGGCCTTCGGCCTTCCTTCGATCCCGCCCTTCCGCCCGGGGAGGCCCGGGAGTGCCTCGCCGCCTTCGTCGAGCGCCTCCGGGAACTCGGGCACCGGGTGGAGGAGGGGGAGTTCGGGGCCTCGATGGAGGTCCGGCTGGTCAACGACGGGCCCGCCACCTACCTCCTGGACACCGACCGCGGCTAGGGGCTTGTCCTTGTCCGGGTTCGCAACTCCCCTTATCTTCGAGGGGTAGGACTCGTCCGAGGCCCCCGCCGCATGCAACCCTCCCCGAGAAAGCGGGCCATGGAGCATCCCGAGCCCAAGACGATCACCAAACGAGATCTGGTCCAGAGGATCGCCGACAGCACCGGCCAGACCAAGGTTCTGGTCCGGGACATCATCCAGCGTTTCCTGGATGAGGTCTCCCAGGAGCTGGTTCGCGGCAACCGCCTGGAATTCCGCAAGTTCGGCGTTTTCGAGGTGCGCAGCCGCCCGGGCCGGACGGCCCAGAACCCGAAGACCCTGGCCAAGGTCCAGGTGCCGCCCAAGCGGGTGGTGAAGTTCAAGGTCGGCAACGTCCTCAAGAAGCGCGTGGAAGCCACGGCTCCTCCCGAGGCCGGAGCATCGGCGCCGCCCGCGCCTCCGGCGGCCGGTCCGTCCTCGGCCGGAGGCTTCGGGGGCGGCGGCTTCGGCACCGGGCCGTCGCCGACTGGAACCGATTAGGAGCCGGCGGCCCGCAGCGGGCTTCGGGTTCAGGACTTCCGCGCCGGAACCAGGGGCGCCAGGGCCGCCTCCAGGGCGGCCTGGAGATCTTCCCGGGCCTCGATCCCCACGGACAGCCGCACCAGCCCGTCCGCGAGGCCGGCGGCGCGCCGCTCCTCGGGCGGAATCGAGGCGTGGGTCATGAGGGAAGGGATCTCGACCAGGGACTCCACACCGCCCAGGGACTCCGCCAGCTGGAAGAGGCCGAGCCCGTCGAGGAAGCGCCGGGCGGCCTCCTCGCCGCCGGCGAGATCGAAGGCGAGCATGCCGCCGAAGGCGCGCATCTGGCGCTTCGCCACGGCGTGGCCGGGATGCGACTCCAGGCCCGGGTAGTGCACCCGCTCGACGGCCGGGTGCTGCTCCAGCCAGGCAGCCAGGGCCGAGGCGTTCGCGCAGTGCCGCTCCATGCGCACGTCCAGGGTGCGCAGGCCGCGCAGGGTCAGGAAGGCGTCGAAGGGCGAGTCGCAGGTGCCGGCGCTGTTGTGGTGGAACCAGAGGTCCTCCTGGCGCGCCTCGTCCCGGGCCAGGAGAGCGCCGCCGACCACGTCGCTGTGGCCGCCGATGTACTTCGTCGTGGAATGCACGACGTAGTCCACGCCGAAGTCCAGGGGCCGCTGCAGCACCGGCGTGGCGAAGGTGTTGTCCACGCAGACCTCGGCGCCGACGCGGCGGGCGCCGGCCACTGCGGCTTTCAGGTCCGTGATCCGGAGCAGCGGGTTCGAGGGGGTCTCGAGGTACAGGAGCCGGGTTTCTTCCGGGAGCTCCTCGAAGACCGAGGCCTCGGAGGTATCCACGAAGCGGAAGCGCAGGCCGAAACGCTCCTGGATCCGGGTGAAGAGGCGCCAGGTGCCGCCGTAGAGGTCGTTGCCGGCGACGATCAGGTCGCCGGGTTTCAGGGTCAGGAGCAGGGTGTGGATGGCCGCCATGCCGCTGGTCGTGGCGAAGGCGCAGGCGGCTCCTTCGAGCTCGGCCAGGGCGTCCTGGAGGGCGAAGCGGGTCGGGTTCTGGGTGCGGGAGTACTCGTAACCGTGGCGCGGCCGCCCCGGTCCGTCCTGGACGTAGGTGCTCGTGAGGTAGATCGGCGGCATCAGGGCGCCGGTGGCCTCGTCGGGGCGCCAGCCGGCGTGGACCACGCGGGTGGCGGGGCGCTGGGGCGGATGGCTCATGGGGCTCCGGGGAGGGGCAGAGGGGAGGGGATGGGGGCGGATCGGTCCGCCGCATCCTGATTCTGTAGGCGCGGCAGGCGCCGCAGCAGGTCGCGCCGGTCCAGGCCGGTCCAGCCGCCGTCCCCGGCGACCAGGACGGCTTCGTGGGCGAGGAGGGCCTCCAGGGCCTCGGTCCAGGGGGCCTCCGGCGCCAGGACCGGCGGCGCCGGAGCCAGGCAGCGCCGTGCCGGGATCTGTTCCAGGTCGGCCCCGTCGGCGAGGAGGCGCAGGAGAGCGCCTTCGTCGGCCACGCCGAGGAGGCGGCCGTCGCGGGCGCGGAGCGGCAGCGGACGCACGCCGCGCTCGCCGGCCTGGCGCAGGGCCTCGGCGCAGTTCGCATCCTCCTCCAGGAGGCCCCGGGGCCGGTCGGCGCGCAGCAGCCCGACGACGCGCAGGGGACCGTCCCCGGCGAGGGGGAAGTGGCCCAGGTCGCGCAGCCAGTCCTCGTTGTGGCAGCGCGAGAGGTAGCGGTCCCCGGAGTCCGGACAGAGGACGACGATCCGGGCGCCACGGGGCAGGGCCGGCGCCTCGCGCAGGGCCGCCGCCAGGGCCAGGCCCGAACTCGCCCCGAGGAACAGGCCGGCCTCGCGGGCCAGGCGCCGGGTCCAGTGGAAGGCCTCGGCGTCGGGGATCGTGTGGCAGGCGTCGAGGAGTTCCGGAACCCAGGTCGCCGGGATCCGGTCCTCGCCGACCCCCTCGACCCGCCGCAGCCCCGTCCGGACCAGACGCCGTTCCTTCCACCAGGTGGCGTAGACCGACTCCTCGGGATCGGCGGCGACGATGCGCAGGCCGGGCCGCAGGGGCCGGAGCGCCCGGGCCAGGCCGTGCAGGGTGCCGCCGGTTCCGCAGCCGGCGACCACGGCGTCCAGGCGCCCGTCCATCTGCTCCCAGATCTCCCGGGCGGTCGTGCGCTCGTGGGCCGCCGGGTTGGCCGGGTTCTCGAACTGGCCGGCGAACCAGGCGCCCGGGATGGAGGCGGCGAGGCGCCGGGCGCGCTCCTCGTAGTGGTCCGGGTGGCCGGGACCGGCGCCCGCCGGGGTCAGGACGACCTCGGCGCCGAAGGCCCGGAGCAGGGTCGCCTTCTCCGGACTCATGCGGTCGGGCAGGACCAGGACGGCGCGGTAGCCCCGGGCGGCGGCGACCAGGGCGAGGCCGACGCCGGTATTCCCCGAGGTCGCCTCGACCACGGTCCCGCCGGGGGCGAGGAGCCCCTCCTCCTCGGCCCGGAGGATCATCTCCAGGGCGATCCGGTCCTTGACGCTGCCGCCGGGCTGGAAGGCCTCGAGCTTGAGCCAGATCTCGCGGCCCCGGGCCTCGGTCTCGAAGGAAGGCGGGAGGCGCAGCAGAGGCGTGCCGCCGACGAGGTCCAGGATGGAGCGGGCGACCACCCCCGGGTGCCGCGCCCCCCCTCTTCCCTTGTCCTCCCGCCGCATGGGCCGGATTCTAGGGAGAGACCCCGGCCGATTCACCCCGGCGCCCGCGGAGGGCGTCCCCGAGCGCGACCCATGGACCCCGACGCCGCGAGCGCCTGGCCCTTCCCGGCGGCCACCCGCCAGGCCCTGGATCTGGACCGGGTCCTGGCCTGGATGGCGAAGTACGCGCGCACTCCAGCCGGCCGCCGTTTCCTCCTCCAGGCGAACCCGGCCCTTCCCCCGGAGCAGCGTGAGCAGCGGACCCGGGCCGGCCGCGAGTGGGCCGCCGCCCTGGAGGAGGAGGACGCTCCGCCCCTGGGCCCCTGCGTGGACCTCGCCGCCTTCTTCGAGGGCGGGCGCCAGCGGGTCCTGGAGGGAGCCGACCTCGCCTCCCTGGCCGACACCCTCGGCGTTCTCCGGGAACTCCGAGCCTGGGGCGCCGCGCGCCGGGAGAAGCGGCCGGCGCTGGCGGCCTGCTGCGCCCGGCTGCCGGACACGGGCTCCCTGGAAGAGGAGATCCGCCGGACGGTGGATCCCCGGGGCCGCGTGCGGAAGGAGGCCGATCCGGGCCTGGCCCGGGTCCGCGCCGAGGTGGAGCGCCTCGGCCGGGAGCGCGACCGGGCGGTGGAGGAGGCGGCCGAGGACTGGGCGCGCCAGGGCCTCCTGCGCCAGCGCCGGCCCGTGGTCCGGGGCAGCCGGGTGGTCCTGGCCGTGCGCTCCAGCCATCAGGGCCGGGCCCGGGGCATCGTCCACGCCCGCAGCCAGAGCGGGGACACGGTCTTCGTGGAGCCGGAGAGGGTCGTGGCCGCGGCCAACGCACTCGCCGCGGCCGAGGATCGCGAGCGCCGCCTCGTCCACCGCATCCTGGCCGCGTGGACGGCCCGCCTGGCGGCCGCCGCACCCGGCATCCTGCCCGCCGAGGAGCCGCTCGGCCTCCTGGACGGTCTGGGGGCGGCCGCCCTCTGGGCCCGGGAGACCGGCGCCTGCTGGGCCGAGATCGCCGCCGAGCCCCTCCTGGACCTGCGGGCCGCGCGGCATCCCCTGCTGCTCCGGAGCCTCGGGCCGGAGGCCGTCGTCCCCCTGGACCTTCAGCTCGGCCTGGACTTCGACCTCCTGGTGGTCACCGGCCCCAATACGGGCGGCAAGACCGTGGTCCTCAAGACCGCCGGGCTTCTGGCGGCCCTGGCCTGCGCCGGGCTGCCGCTGCCGGTGGAGGAGGGGAGCCGGGTGGGTCGGCTCCAGGGCCTCGACGCCGACATCGGCGACGCCCAGTCCCTGGAGAGCAGCCTCTCCACCTTTTCCGGGCACCTGCAGCGGATCCTGCGGATCCTGGAGACCTGCCCCGCCGGCTCCCTGGTCCTCCTCGACGAACTCGGGACCGGGACCGACCCCGAGGAGGGTGCCGCCCTGGGCCAGGCCCTGCTGGAGACCCTGCTCGCGCGCGGCTGCCGGGTCCTTGCCAGCACCCACCTGGGCGCCCTGAAGCTCTTCTCGACGACGGTGCCGCGGGCCGAGAACGCCTCCATGGAGTTCGACCCCGCGAGCCTGGAGCCGCGCTTCCGTCTCCTGGTGGGGGTGCCGGGGGCCAGCCATGCCCTCGAGGTGGCCGAGCGCCTGGGGCTGCCGGCGCCGGTCCTGGAGCGCGCCCGGCGCCTGGTGCGGGCCGATGCGGGGGCCGAGCGCCTCCTCGCCGAGGTGGCGCGGGTCCGCCGGGACGCCGAGCTCCTGCGCGAGCGGGCCCGGGACCGGGAACAGGAGATCCGGCAGCGGGCGCGGCAGCTCGAGGAGGAGCAGGAGGAGAGCCGCCGCCGCGGCGAGATGCGCCAGCGCGAGGCCGAGGAGGCCTTCCAGGAGCTCCAGGCCGGCCTCCTGGAGACCCTGGAGCAGGGTCTGGCCGGCCTGCGCGACCGCCTGGGGCCCCGGGAGCGCCAGGATCTGGAGGCCCTGGCGGCGGCCCTGCGCCGGCTTCTACAGGAGAACCCGCTGGGGCGCCGCTGGCGGGAGTTCCTGCGCTCCCTGGAGCCGGGGAGCCGGGTCTTCGTCCCCCGCTACCGGGAGCACCTGACCGTCCTCAAGGTGGACCGCCGGCGCGAGCGGGTGCGTCTGCGCCACGGGCAGCTGGAAATCACCCTGCCGATGCGCGAGATTAGCTGGAGCTCCCTCCCCCCGGGCACCGCGGCGAGCCCCTAGGCCCCGGCCGATGCCCCCGTCCCTCCCCGTTCTCGTCCTCGACAACGATCCCGGCCTCCGGGATC
>JALUUN010000607.1 GCA_027021325.1 Planctomycetota bacterium | reverse complement strand
CCGGGACAGGCGCGCCGCAACAGGTGTGCCCGAACAAGCCCACAGGAGCGCACCGGGACAGAAGCCCGGGCCGAACCCTCCTGGTCGGCGGCGCACGGCCGGCCGGGTCGCCAGACTGCCCGCCCGAGACTGCGTACCGGCGCCGCGACGCCCTCAGTCCCGAAGCAGGTGCTCCTCCAGAAAGGCCACCGCCTCCTCCACCAGGCGCCGGCGCGCCGCTCCGGCGTTCCCCGGCATGCCGGGCGACTCCCGGGTCCAGAGGACACAAGCGACCCCGAGTTCCCGGCAGCGCTCCTCGAAGCGCTCGCCGAAGACCGGATGGTGGATGCCCTGGCGCGGCCCCGCATCCGGCGCCAGGACGCCGCCGGGCCGGCTGTAGGCCAGGAAGACCGGCGGGTCCCCGGCGTCGAGATGGGTGAAGGCGCTCGCCTCCTCCATACGCCGGCGGATCGCCGGTCCCCGCCACTCCTCCCGGGGCACGCCGTAGAAATGCACGAGAAAAGGGTGCTCGGCAGTGCGCCCGCCGACCTCGCGCCGGTACCACTCCGGATCCAGGCTGGTCTGGGCCTCGAAGACCGCCACCGCCCGCGCCCGCGGCAGGCCCGGGAACTCCTGGAGAGCGTTCCAGAGGGCAATGGTGCTCCCCGCCGAACTCCCGCTCCACGCCCCCCGCTCCGGATCCAGTCCCAGCTCCGCCGCACGCCCGGTCAGGAAGGCCCAGGCCCGGCGGCCGTCCTCCATGGGCCGCGGATAGGGCTCCTCGGTCGTGAAGGTGTAGTTCATGGAGGCGACGGAGATGCCGGCTTCGAGCAGGCCCTCCAGGAGTTCCACCGGGATCTCGCGTTTGTCGCCATGGCTGAAGCCGCCCGGGTGGGCCCACAAGACGAAGGGCCGCGGCGCCGGCCCCCGGCCCTGCCACAGATCCAGGCGTTCCCGTGCGCCCTCGCCGTAGCGCAGGTCCGCCGCCTCCGGCGGCGGCAGGGAGACGATCTGCAGGAACCAGTCCAGCATGGCCTCCTCCACCTCCGGCCGTCCGCGGAACTCGTCCTGGTAGCGGATCGTGCAGGGGACGCCGGCCTCGCGGGCCTGCTCGGCGAAGCGCAATCCGAAGCGCGGGTGGTGCAGGCCGGCGCGGGGGTCGGCATCGGGCGGCAGTTCCTGGTCGCGGTGCACGTAGAAGAAGAAGACCGGCGCATCCCCGGGGCCGAGATGCTCCAGAGGCGAGGCCTCGCGGAAGAGGGCGCGCGCCTCGGGGCTCTCCCAGCGCTCCCGCGGCACCGGAAAGAGGTCGTCGAAGAAGTCGTGCTCCGTGGTGCGGCCGCCGATGTGCTCGTCGTACCAGAAGGGGTCGTAGGAGGTCTGGGCCTCGAAGACCGCCACCGCCTGCGGCCGCGTGCTCTGGCGCGCCACCGGATCCGGCGCGTCCGGAAGGGCGAGGTCCTCGCGGGTGGCGAGCCAGAGCGCCATGCCCGCACCGGCGGAGTTGCCGCTCAAAAGCACCCGTTCCGGATCCACGCCGTGTTCGGCCGCGTGGAAGCGCAGCCACTGCAAGGCCCGCGCCGCGTCCAGGAAGGGCGCCGGGTAGGGCGCCTCCGTCGAGTAGCGGTAGTTCGCCGAGGCCACCGCCATGCCCCGCTCCAGGGCGGAACGCAGGAAGGAGGCCCAGAGCATTTCCTTGCCGTTGGCGCGGAAGCCGCCGCCGTGGAGGAAGAGGAGAAGCGGCGCCGGCCCGCCCTCCCGCGGCCGTTCCGGCAGCCACAGGTCCAGGACCTGGCGCGGATGCGGCCCGTAGGCGGCGTCGGCCAGGAAGGGACGGGGCCGCTCCGCCACGCCGCCGCCGCAGGCCAGGGGCAGGACCGCCGCAAGCCCGACGAGAACGAGAACCCACCTCGCCCCCCGCCCGGGCCCCCGACGCCGGACCGCCGCCGGACGGACGCGCCGCCGGCCCGGCGCCGGAGATCCGCATCCCCGGCCCGGCGCCGGAACGGAACGACCCCCGGACGTCCGGTTCACCCCTCCTCCTCCACCTCCGGCGCCCCTTCACCGAGGACGAAGTCCTCCTCATAGAGGCGGTAGGCGCTCTCGCACAGGCCCTCGCGCTCGTAGACGCGGGCGGCGCGCCGGTTCCCCCGCTCCACGTAGAGGCGCAGGCCGCAGACATCCTGCCGACTCCGGGCCTCGGCGCGGACCCGGCGGTGCAGGGCGGCGTAGACCCCCTGTCCGCGGGCCTCGGGGACGACATAGACGCTCTGGATCCACCAGAACCAGGCGTTCCGCCAGTCGCTCCACTCGGTCGTGATCATGAGGGCACCGAGGATCGGCGGCGGCTCGGCCGTGACGTCCTCGGCGATCCAGTAGACGCCGCGCACCGGGTCCTCGAGGACCGCCCTCACCCCGGCGCGCAGGCGCCCGCGGTCGAGCTCCCGGCCCTCGGTCTCCCGCGCCATGGCGGCGTTGAAGTCCACCAGGGCCTCGAGGTCGGCCGGCCCGGCGCGGCGCAGACGGAGTTCCTTCATGCGCCGCCCTCCCCTTCGGCGGCCCGCTCCTCGATGCGTTCGCGATTCTGGCGCACGACCTCGGTCGAGGCGTACTCGTCCAGGAGCTTGCGGTAGAGCACCCCGGCGCGCTTCGTCTTGCCCTCCTTCCAGCGCAGGTCGGCACGCCGCAGCCAGTCCGCGGCCTCGGTCTCCTTCGGATCCGGCGGCGGCTTGCGCTCGCCGCCGAGGAGCCCGCCGAGAGCCTCCTCCACCCCGCCGGGCAGGCGCCCGCCCAGCTCCTCTTCCAGGCGGCCCTGGACGGCCTCCTTCGCAAGCCCGGCCAGGGCCTCGTCCCAGGCCAGTTCCGGAGCCGTCACCGTGCCGCGCAGGGGCACCCGCAGGCTCCGGCCCTGGAGCGAGCCGAGAAAGGAATACCGCTGGACCAGCTCCGGGGTCACCGGCACCTCCCACTCCATCTGCAGGCCCTGGTCCAGGCCCATGCGCCCGAAGAGCCGGGTCTCGACGCCGGCCAGGCGCAGGGTCAGGGGCTTCTCGTAGACGAGTTCGCCGCGCTCCACCTGGAAGCTCACAGGCTCCAGTTCCAGGCCCGCGGCCGAGTCGGCCCCGAGGCGGCTCACCAACTCCCCGAGGAGAGGCGAGCCCTGGACGCGCGCCCCCTGCAGGGCGAGGCTCCCCGAGCCGCGGAAGGGGCGCTTCGGCAGGGTCTCGAAGCCGCCGGCGAACTCCTCCGGCGTCAGGGGTCCGTCGTACTCCAGGTCGAGGCGCAGGTCCAAGACGCCGCCCAGGGCGGAGCTGCCAGCGTCGGCGGCGGTGGCCAGGGCCGGATGGATGCGGGAGAGCAGGGGGGAAAGCAGAGCGCTCGCCTCCACCGCCCTGGCCTCCAGGCCCAGGCGCGAAGCGAAGGGCGCGTCCTCCGAGGCCTCGGGGCGCAGGTCGAGGGCCAGATCCAAGAGGATCTCACCGCCGTTGGCGTCGAGGGTCCCGTCCGCCTCCACACGCTCGCCGTCCAGGCGCAGTCCGAGGCTCCCCCGGGTGCGCAGGCCCGGAACCTCGATCCAGGCGAGACCGACCTTCGCCTCGCCGCGGGTGCCGCGCAACAGGGACCACAGGTCCAGGTCGGCGGCGCGGCCCTCGAAGTCGAAGACCAGTTCCTCCTCCGCCTCACCGGCCAGACGCAGGTCCGGGGCGAAGGGGGCCAGGAGCGCCCCGAGGGCCTCGGGGACATAGCGCAGTTCGCCGTGGAGGCCCTCGAGGCGCAGCTCCGGGGGGAGAGCTTCATCGGGGACCGAGGCCCCCGTTCCCTGGCCCGGCAGGACGCTCCGGATCCCGAGGAGCCGGCCCGTGAAGCTGGCGTCCAGGAAGCCCGCCTCCAGAGCGAAGCGCTCGACCACGAGATCGAGGCTGTCGGCGTCCAGTTCGCTGGCGAGCTCCCAGCGGAGTTCGGGCTCCTGCAGACGGAAGGGGGGCGCCTCCTCCTGGGGGACGCTCAGGTCCAGGTCGGTGAGCGCCGCCCGCCCGTCCAGGCTCAGGCGCCCGCCCTCACCCTTCAGGGTCCACCGGCCCTGGAGATCCCCGCCGCCCTGCCATGGCCCGCCCCCCGGAGCGGGCAGGACCGGGCCGAGGTCCTGCAGGAGGCGCGCCACTCCGGCCTGGAGCTCCAGGGCGAGGTCGGCAGCAAAGCCGGCCGAGCCCCCGAAGGGACCGAGGACTCCAGAGGCACGGGCCTCGCCGGAGGGCAGGGCCAGGCGCAGACGCTCCAGGCGCACCAGGGTGCCGGCGGCCGCCTTCTCGCCCGCAAGGTCGGAGAGGAATTCCAGATCCTCCTGGACCGAGGGGTTCTCGCCTGCGCCAGGGAGGACCAGGCGCGCGCCGCCGCCTTCCAGGTGCAGGGCGAAGCCGTCCTCTGCCAGGCTGCCCCCGGCCGAGGCCTCCAATCCCTCCAGGGTCAGGGCCGGGCCGGTGATCCGGGCGCTCGACAGACGGGCGCTGCGCAGAACCAGGGGGCCTCCTCCCTCCTCGACACCGAGGTCCAGGGCGGCCGTCGCCCGGGCCACCTCCCAATCCTCGGGGCCGGCGCCGGAACGGTAGCGGAGGGAGGGGGCCTCCAGGCGAGCGACGGCCGACCAGCCGCCGCCGCCGAAGGCGACCTGGGCGGTGGGCCGAAGGGGATCGCCCTCGAGTTCGAGGCCCGGCGCCCAGGCGCGCAGGAGCCGCGCCGCCTCGGGAAGGAGGATGCGCAGGTCCAGGGCGAGGCGCCCACTGCGGTGCTCGGGCTCCAGGAGACCCACGACCTCGCCGCCGAGATCGGCCTCGAGGAGATCCGAGACCAGGCGGCAGCGCCGCAGGAGGCTGCGGCCGGCGCCGAAGGGCGCCACGGTGGCCTCGGCCTCGAAACCGAGGAAGAAGGGCCCGCAGACCTCGCCGGCCTGCATGCCGGCGAGCCCGCCGAGGACCAGACCGTTGCCCACCGCCTCCGAGCGAAGTTCGAAGGTGCCGGCCTCCGTGCCGTCGCGAAGCTCCAGGCCACCCTCGAGGACACCATCCAGGCGGAAGGGGACGGCGGCGAAGAGGCGGTCGGCAAGACGCTGGAGCCGCGCCAGGTCGGCGCTCCACTCCAGGTTCCCCTCCCGCACCTGAAGAGCGGCAGGATCGCCGGCTGCAAGCCCCGAGAACGAGGCCCGCCCGCGGGCCTGGAGGGGACCGGCGGCGAGTTCCAGGACCGGCATCTCCAGGGCGCCGGCCTGCCAGGAAGCGTCGCAGCGCAGGATCAAGTCCCCGGCGCCCTCGAGGTCCAGGGCTGTGCCCCCCTCGCCGGCGGCGGCGATCCCCCGCGCCCCGGCCTCGCCCTGGACGCGCCAGGCGTCCGCGCCCGGGCGGCGTTCCAGGAGGAGATCCCCGTCCAGAACGCCCGCCTGGAGGACCACCCCCTCTCGCAGGGGCAGGAAGGAGCCCAGGGAGGCGGTCAGGGCCGGCAGGTCGCCATCCCAGCGCAGGCGGGTCCGGCCGCCGGGCCTGCCACCGAAGAGGGCTTCGGTGGAGCCCTCGAGCTGCGCCGTCAGACCGGGGGAGGCGCGGAGCTCGAGGCGGTGGGTCCCCGTGCCGGCGGGGTCCAGGGCCGCCTCGCCCTGCAGCGAGGCCTCCTCCAGGCGCAGAGGCTCGCCGCCGCCCGCGGGCACGACAGCGAGGCCGGCGAGGGTCCAGGCGCTTCGGACCTGGAGGCCGCTTTCGGGCTCGAGACGGGCGCTGAGGCTTCCGTCCAGAGCGCCCTCCAGGGCCCCGGCGGCGCCGGCGGCCCGGGCCGCGGGGGCCAGGGCCTCGAGGTCGAGGTGTTCCAGGGCCAGATCCAGGCGGGCCGCGAGACCATCACGCTGCAGGCGGCCCTCCGGCAGGGCGGCGCGGAGCTCCAGGCGCAGGGGCGCAGGCTCCCCCGCCGGGCCCCGGACGACGCCCTGCAGGTCGAGGAGCATCTCCTGGGACGGGCCCGGGATCCGCAGGTCCAGGCGGAGGTCGCCGATCTCGGTGGCGCCGTCTCCGTCGTGGATCAGGATGCGGCCGCCGCGCAGACGCAGGTCCAGGTCGAGATCGGGAAGAGAGGAAGGCTCGCCGCCGGCCTCCTCCCGGGAACCGCCGCC
>JALUUN010000606.1 GCA_027021325.1 Planctomycetota bacterium | reverse complement strand
CGCCGCCTCGGGGATACCGGCGGCTGCCCTTCCCTCCTCCAGCCTAACAGGACAGACGGCGCCTGCGGGAGGGATCGAGAAGGATTCCCAGGCCCAGGACGGCGACCCCCCAGAGGCTGGAGGCGCGGATCGTGGGATCGAGGAAGGTCGCCAGGAGGGCCAGACCGGCTCCCAGGATGAAGACAGCCGGCACCCAGGGCAGTCCCGGGCAGGGCGCGGGGGCCGGCGCCGCGCCCCGGCGGTGCAGGAGCAGGAGGCCGACGCAGGTCAGGATGTGGAAGCTCCAGTCCACGAAGACCACCCCGTTCACCAGCTGGTCCATGACCGCGCGGAGGCTCCAGGCCTCCTCGCCGCTGCCGAGGCGGACGCCGCACAGGAGCAGGAGGCCGAGGGCCAGGCCGGTCTGGATGAGGATGGCGGGGCGCGGGACGCCGCTTGCGGCGTGTTCCCCCGAGAAGACGCGGAAGAACAGGCCGCGATCGGCCAGGGCCTGATAGACCCGGGGGGCGGTGAGGAGGCTGGCGTTGGCCAGGCCCCAGGCCGAGAGCGCCAGCGCCCCGGCGGTGAGGCGCTCGCCGGCCCCGGGCAGGACCGCGCCCACGGCGTCGGCGGCGAGGAAGGGCGAAGCGGCGACGGTCTCGTAGGGGAGCAGGGCGAACCAGGCGAGGTTGGCGGCAAGGTAGGCGAAGAGGACGAGGCCCAGGCCCAGGACGATGGCCCGCGGGACGGTGCGGGCCGGGTCGCGCACTTCGCTCGCGATCCAGGTCAACTGGTGGAAGCCGCCGAAGGAGAAGAGGACCGCCGCCAGGCCGGCGAGGATCCACGGGCGCTCTTCGCCGGCGACGGGGGCGCGGGGCGGGGGTTCCGCGGGCAGGAGGCCGGTGACGGCGAGCAGGCCGAGGACCGCGACCAGGGCCAGGATCAGGAGCTTGGCGGCGGAGGTTGCCGATTGGAGGCGGGCGCCCTGGCGCAGGCCGGCGAGATTGGCGGCGGCCAGGACTCCGAGGAGCACAGCGGCGGCGCCGGCGGTCTGGAGTTCCCCCCACTCGCAGCCCAGGGCCCGGCCCAGGTGTGCGGCGGCGAAGAGGAGCACCAGGACCAGGACGCCGGTCTGGATGGCCACGAGCAGACTCCAGCCGTAGAGCCACGCGAAGCGCGGCCCGAGGAGGTCCTCGAGGGCGCGCAGCTGGCCGCCGCGGACCGGATAGCGGCTGCCGACCTCGGCAAGGCTCCAGGCGCCGCAGAGGGCGAGGAGACCGCCGGCCCCCCAGAGGGCCAGGGCGAGGCCGGGGGAGCCTGCGACCCGGGCGACCCGGGCCGGCGTCAGGAAGATGCCGATGCCGATGATGGCGCCGACGACGACGCCGACGGCGTGCAGGATCCCCAGACGGTGAGCGGCCTTCACGCCGGGACGGCTTCGAGCCAGGCCAGGATCTCGTCGGGCAGCACCGAGTCGTTGAAGTGGCGTCCGTAGTGGACATGCTCCAGCCGGCCGTCCGGACCGATCAGGAAGTCGGCCGGGTTGCCGCCGATGCCGTGCTTCCAGGTGTCCCGCCAGCGCGGCTTCAGGCCCTGGCGGGCGGCCTCCCGGGCGCGGCGCAGGCCGGCGGGGTGCAGCAGACCGAGCAGACCGCGGTAGACCCCGTAGCGCCGGTAGACCTCCTTGCGCGGATCCCCCAAGATCGGGAAGGGCACGGCTTCCGGACCCGAGACCAGGTACTCCAGGGCCTCCGGCGGCGAGTGGAAGACGCGGACGATCCCCAGGCCGAGGCGTTCCCAGTCTCCGGCCCGCGCGGCGAACTGCCGCGTGGTGAGCTGACAGGTCGGTCAGGTGGCGTAGCGGTGGAAGCTCAGGAGCCAGCGGCGTCCCGCCATGGAGGCGCTGTCGAAGGGGCCGCCGCCGGCGCGTGGCAGGCGGAAGGGCGGGGCGGGGTCTCCAGGGCGCAGTCGGCTCATCGGCACTCCTCTCCGGCTTCGGGATTCTCCTCGCGGTGGCGGGCGCGCGCGCGCTCCAGGACCGGCGGCGGGCTTCCCTCGGGGACCGTGTGGGCCGGCGGGAAGGCGGCACCGATCCCTTCCGGTGGAGCGGCGGGGTCGGCGCGCAGGAACAGGTAGTGCTGGCGGGGCAGGAAGTCGGCGTAGGGGCCGCTCCGGCCGGTGGTGCAGGCCAGGAGCCGGCCGCCGGCGATCCAGTAGTCCGTGTAGCGGTCCTCGCGGTGGACGCGCAGCCCGCGCAGGAGCGGCAGGCCCTCGGGCGCCTCCAGGGCCTCGACGCGGTCCCAGGCCGGGACTTCGCCGGTGCACCACTGCAGCACCGGATCCACGCCGGCGAAGAGGGTGGCGAGGGCGCCCGGCGCCCCGCCCAGGGGAGTCCGGATGCAGCGGCACTCGTCCACCCGCCAGGAACTCCGGCCGTCGCCGTACCAGCGAAGGTCCTGCTCGATCCGCTCCCCTTCGCCGCTTCCGGGATCCACGCGGGAGGTCCAGCCGTGCAGGCGGGCCCGGCCGGCATGCGGGGAGGCGGCGGCGAGGTGCAGGCGGGCGCGCCCGAGGAGGCGGCCCGGGCCCGGCCCCTGCCGGGTTTCGACCCAGCCCTCGGCCACCAGAGCGCGACCGGGGCTCCAGGCCTCCAGGAGCCGCCGCCACAGGACCTCGGCGGAGGGCGCCGCCGGGCCCTGGAAGGCGAGGAGGAGCAGGACCGCGGTCACCGGTCTCTTCCCTCCCCGGGGCCGGTCTCCCCGGCCTCCGGCTCCAGGCCGTCGAGGGCGGGCAGGGGTGCCGGGCCCTCGGCGAGGATGAAGCCCTCGGGCAGGGGGCCGCCGAGTCTCCTGGCCTCCTCGGCGTCCAGGAGTTCGTAGACCGGGAAACGCAGGCGGCGGAGCAGGCGGGCGCCTTCGACCACGGCGCCGTCCTCTTCGAGGCCGTGCAGGGGCAGGATCCGCACCGCCTCCTCGATCCGGCCGTCGCCGGGCCGCACCCGCAGGCGCACCTCGTGTTCGCCATAGAGGAGGCGGAGACCGACGCGCCCGTCCGCGTCGAGGCGCGGCTCGTCCCAGTCGCTGAAGTCCGGATGCGGGAAGGGCACCCCGCCGAGGCCCAGGAGGAAGGGCAGGCCCAGGATCTGGGCGGCAGCGTAGCCCGCTCCGGGCGCCTGCCAGGCCCGGCGCCCGCGCCGGTCCAGGAGCCACCAGGTCGCTCCATCCCCGAGGAGCTCCAGAGGTGGCACCTCCGGCCGCCCCCGGTTCCAGTAGAGAATGCGGCCCCGGTCGGGCCGGGCGTACTCGACCTCGAGGCGGGCCCGGAGCTGCGGCTCCTCCCGGCCGTCCGGGCGGAGGAGCACGAACTCCATCTCGGCGTCGGCGCGGACCCCGGCGGCGCGGCCGTGGGCCTCGGCGATGGCCAGGTAGAGACGCCGAGGCTGGCGTTCGGGATCGTGCTCCTCGGCCAGGACCCGCTCGTAGAGACCGGCGGCGGGAGGGTCCTGGGGCGGGGCGGCCAGGAGGAGGGCAAAGGCGGGAAGCATGGAGCGCCGCCGGCGATTCTAGCCCTCGGTCTCCGGCACGCCGCCGCCGGCCTCCGCCGGAGGCGGGCCGCTCCAGGCCGGCGCCTCCTCCTCGCCCTGGCCCAGGCCCAGTTCCAGACGCACGTCCACCGGCCCGCGGTACAGACATTCCACCGCTTCCTCGCAGAGCGTGGCCATCGCCCGGTCCGATTCCGCCGTCGCCTTGCGCAGGTGACGCAGGTACTGAACCACCATGCGCGCGGCGCGGACGAAGTCGCCGGGGGCGGCGCTGGTGTAGCGGCCCAGCTCCTCGAAGGGCTTGCCCCGGGCGTAGGCGTAGATCGCCGGGGTCATGGCCTCGTCGATCTGTTTCAGGCTCGGCGTCAGGCCGGCGGCGGCCTCCATCTCGCGGGCGTAGTCGATGACCTCGCGCGCCCGGCGCAGGTGCCCGCGCATGGGGCGCAGGGCGTTGCGCCAGAACTCCTCGCGGCGCCGGCTCTCGTAGAGGACGGCGGCCAGCAGGCCGCACAGGGCCGGTGCGTCGGTGTCTTCGAACACCCCCTCGAAGAGCATCTCGGTGATCTGGATCTCGTAGCCGTAGAGGTGCAGGCAGGTGCGACCGCGGCCGAGGATCTCGCGTTCGCCGCGGATGTAGCCCATGCGCTCGAGGAACTCGAAGCGGCGCTCGAGGAGGTGGCGCACCCGCCGGCGGTTGCGCTCCTCGCGCTGCTTCGAGTGCTCGCGGGCCTGGAAGGCGGCGAAACTGCGTTCCCAGGCCTGGGCCGCTCCCTCCTGCCCGGCGGCGCCGTGCAGGTGGACCAGGGTGGCGTAGTCGAGGTCGAAGCGCGAGGTGATCGGCTCGACGCGGCCGCTCTGGATGCGGTGGACGGGCGCCTCGAGGACATCCTCGTACTCCAGGACCGAGTACACGAGCCCGTACTCGTCCATGCCCAGGCGGCCGGCCCGGCCCGCCATCTGCAGGTAGTCCCGGGTGCGCATGTAGTCGAAATCGACTCCGTCGAACTTGGTGAGGGAGTCGAAGACCACGGTGCGCGCCGGCATGTTGATGCCGAGGGCGAAGGTCTCGGTGGTGTAGAGGAGCTTGAGCAGCCCGGCGGTGAAGAGGCGTTCGACCAGCTCCTTGTGCAGGGGCAGCATGCCGGCGTGGTGCCAGCCGATGCCGCGCAGGGCGAAGTCGCGGAGCTCCTCCAGGCCCGGGTTGTCTTCGAATCCGAATTCCTCCCGCGCCTCCTCCCAGAGCCCTTCCACCCTCTCCTGTTCCTGCGGGCCGAGCAGACGCCGGCGGCGCTCCTTGGCGGCCTTGCGTTCGCACAGACGCCGCGAGAAGCAGAAATAGAGGATCGGGACCTCTTCCTTGCCGATCAGTTCGTCCAGGAGGGGGCGGTCGTCGCGGCGCTTGTAGCGCTTGTCCCTGGGGTGGGCCAGGAAGCGCTTGCGCAGGCTCTTCAAGCGGCTCGGGGGGAAGATCCCGGCCTCCGGGTGGTAGAGGAAGTGCTTCAGCGGCACCGGCCGCTTGCGTTCCTCGACCACCTTGATCGGGCGCCCTCGCACCCGCTCCAGCCAGGCGGCGACCTGGCCCAGGTTGTCGATGGTCGCCGACAGGGCCACGACCACGATCTCCGGCGGCAGGAAGAGCAGCGTCTCCTCCCAGACCGACCCCCGGTCCGGGTCGTCCATGTAGTGGACCTCGTCGAAGACCACGCAGCCGACGTCCCGCAGACGCTCGGGATCCTCGAACAGGGTGTTGCGCAGGATCTCCGTGGTCATGACCAGGACCCGGGCGTCGGCATGGAGGGTGATGTCGCCGGTCATGAGCCCGGCATCCCCGATCTCGGGGTCGGCCCGGAAGTCACGGAACTTCTGGTTGCTCAGGGCCTTGATCGGGGCGGTGTAGAGCGCCCGCCTGCCGCTGCGCAGGGCCTGGTGGATGGCGTACTCGGCGACCAGGGTCTTGCCCGCTCCGGTCGGGGCGGCGACCAGGACGTTCTCTCCCCGGTCCAGGGCCTCGGCCGCCTTGCGCTGGAAGGAGGAGAGGGTGTAGCCCTTGAAGGTTCGGACCCGGACCCGGTTTGTCATGGCGGCCCATCCTGGGTGGAACCCCGGTCCCGGTCAAGGTAGGGTGGGGCCGGCCTGCGAGGCTGGCGCCATGAAGATCCTCCCGGACCTGCGGATCCTCGGAACCCTGGGGGTCGTCCTCATCCTGGCCCTCCTGGCCTTCCTCTGGCCACGGCAGGGGGAGGCCCTGCACGCCGCCGGGCCCGGGCGATCGCTGGCCGAGTACCGCGTGCACCGGATGCCGAAGGACCTGCCCCAGGTCTGGCGCGACGAGCTGGCGAACCGGCTGGAGAACTCCCCCGAGGTCTCGCTCCTGGATCCGCGCGCCGGGGACCGGGTGCGGGAACTCCTGTCCCGGGTCTCCTGGGTGGATCCGGCCTCCCTGGAAGTGGTCGTGGATGCCCCGGAAGGCATCCAGGTCCACTTCCGCAACCGCATCCCGCGCTTCCGCCTGGTGCGTCAGGGCCGCCGCCTGGGGATCGCCAGCCAGCTCGGGGTGGTCCTGCCCGAAGGGATCCCGGAGGATCTGGCGCGCGGGCTCTTCGCCGTCGAACTGGACCCG
>JALUUN010000605.1 GCA_027021325.1 Planctomycetota bacterium | reverse complement strand
GGGGATGGGGCCGACGCCCTGGACCGTGGCGAAGACGTGGAAGGGAGTCTCGTCTTCTTCCTCGTCGTCCTCGTCCCGGCCGCCGCTCACGTCGCCGGGCTCGGCCCGGCCGGGAAGGTCCTCGACGCCCCCGCCCGGGGGCTCGATGCTGCCGCCGTCGCCGGGATCGATGCCCTGGGCGGCGAGGGGCGGCGGGCCGAGGAGGGCGAGGAGGAGGGCGAAGGCGGCCGGAAGGCGCAGGGCCGGGATCCGGGGCATGGCGGAACTCCCATGGGGGTTCTCCACGGTAGCAGGCGGCGCCGGGCCGGATACCGGCTCGCGGGTCTCTCCTTGCCGGGCGGGGGGAGGACGGCGGAGGATGGGGGGGTGATCGTCTTCCTCGTGCGCCACGGTGAGGTCGCCCCCGTCCGTCCCGGTGCCTACTACGGCGGCACCGAGGTGCCGCTTTCGGAGCGTGGTCTGGAGGAGGCGCGGCAGGCGGCGCGCTTCCTCGCCGACTGCCCTCTGGATGGGGTCTGTTCGAGTCCGCTGGGGCGGGCGCGCCGGGGCGCCGAGGAGATCCTGCGCCTGCAGCCCGGGCGGCCCCTGCGCCTGGTCCCGGACTTCCGCGAGATCGACCGTGGCGCCTGGACCGGGTGGACCCCGGAGGAGCTGGAGCGCTTGCGGCCCGGCGAGCAGGCCGCCGAGGCCGCCGACCCGGCGGGCTGGAAGGGACATGGCGGGGAGTCCCGGGCCGAGCTGCGGCAGCGGGTGCTCCGGGCCTTCGACGCCCTGGTCGCCGACGCCCGGGAACGGGGCTGGCGGCGCTGGGCCCTGGTCTCGCACCTGTGGCCGACGCGGGCGGTCCTCGCCCGGGCCCTGGGCCGGGAGATCGAGGAGTGGGAGGAGATCCCGGTGCCGACGGGCTCCATCAGCGCCCTGGAGCCCGAGGCGGGGCGCGTGCTCTGGACCGGAAGACGGCCCGGGATCCCGGCCCCCCCAGCGCGCCCCCTCTAGGAAGTCGCTATTCGGCGGCCGCGGGCCTGGGCAGGAAGGCCTCCTTGAAGACCAGGGTCGTCCAGACCACCCGGCAGACCTCACGGTCCCCGGCCTCGCGCTCCTGGAGGACCCGGGTGTCCCAGGTGACGCGGCCGACGCGCCGTCCGGCGCGCGGATCCGTGGAAAGGATCTCGACGGTCCCGTAGAGGCGGTCGCCCGGCCGGGCGGCACGCCGGTAGACGGACTCGCTGCGCTCCAGGGCCAGGATGTTCGGCCCGAGGAGCCCGATGTCGTAGGCCATGCCGGCGGCCAGGCTGGAGATCAGGAGCCCGTGGGCGATGACGCCCCGGTGCAGGGTGCGGGCGGCGAAGTCCGGGTCCAGGTGGATCGGGTTGTGGTCGCCGGTGAGGGCGGCGAAGCGCCGGATCATCTCCGGCCGCAGCAGAACCGTGCTGCTGCGCCAGGTCTGGCCGGGCTGGAAGGCCTCGAAGGCCAGGGGACCGTCGGGGAGCGGCTGGATCCCCGGTTTCTCCACAGGCGTTTCCACAGGGTTCTCCACAGAAGCCGCCTCGGAGGGGGGTTCGCGGGATCCGAGGGGCCTTCGCGGATCCTGCCACGCCGCCCCGGGCCTGTCCACGGCGGCTCCCCGGCCCCGTATGGTTACCATAATATACATTATCAGACGTTATCAGGGCGGAGGCGGACTCGTCCCCGAGGGCCCGGCCGGCCTAGAATCCGCGGCTCCGCTCCTGTCCTCTCCCGCCATGGCCCGCCCTTCCGACCCCCTCGAGCCGCACTTCGATCACCATCCCTTCCGGGTTCGCTTCCTGCTGCCGCACAAGGTCCTGGACCACGGCTGGCTCACCTGGGAGGGCCCCGGCGCCGAGACGCCCTTCGACACGGTGAACGAACTCTTCGCCCTGCCCGGCGTCCATGTGGTGAGCCTCCACCGGAACGAGATCGCGATCCTGCGGGATCCGGAGGTGCCCTGGGAGGAGCTGCTGCCCGAGATCACGCGGGTGCTCCGCAGCCGCTTCCTGAACCAGCCCGCCCTGGTGCATCCCGAGGGCGAGGCGGCCGCGGGCGGCGCGGCGGCCTGAGAGGCCTCAGCTCCCGGCCGCCGCCGAGCCCGGCGGCAGGACCTCGCGGGGCAGGACGTGGCGCGGAAGGAAGCGGCCCCCCCGCCAGGTCCCGAGGAGGAGGTCCCCGGGCCGCAGCCAGGCGGCCAGTTCTTCGGGGACGCCGTCCACCTCCGCTGTCTCGCCCGAGGCCTCGACGGTCAGGGGGCGCAGGCCGGCGATCCGCGCCCGGGAAGGGGCCTCCGCGGGCTCCTCGCCCAGGCGGCGGTTGAGCTCGGCCAGGGCCAGGATGCGGGGCTTCCAGTCCTCCTCCCAGGAGGCCAGGAGCTCCCCCACCGGGGCCTCCTGCTCGCGCGCCGCCCACTCCAGGAAGGCGCGGAGTTCGTCGGCCAGGAGCTCCAGGCTGGCGCCCTCGGGCGCACCGAGGAGGAAGGCGAGCACCCGGTCGGGGGTCAGGCGCCGGAGCTCCCGGGCCTCGGGGGCGGCGCGCTCCAGGAAACGGCCGAAGGCCTCCAGGGACGCGGTCTCCGTGGGCCGGAGCGGGCACCCCTCGGCAGCGCGTTCGAAGGCGTAGGTCTCGATCCAGAGGCCGAAGTCGGGGGGCCGCTCGGCGATCGGCGCGCCTTCCAGGGCGGCATCGGCGAGGTCGGCGCTCGAACCGGGCTCCAGGCCGAGGTCGGCCTCCAGACGGGCGAAGCACTCATCCAGGGGCAGGCCACGGGCCCGGGCTTCGTCGAAACGAGCCAGAGCCTCCTCGCCGCTGAGGATCCGGCCCGGCCCGGGGGGCGCCGGCTTCTGGCGGCGCGTCCCTTCCTCTCGCTGCAGGGCGGCGATGCGCGAGCGCCGGAAGCGCTGCAGGGCCACCCAGCGGCCGAGAAGGCCGCGCAGCTGCTCCAGGTCCACGTCCGTGTCGAAGGCCATTTCGTTCATGGCCCCGGTGGCACCCTCCTCCTCGACGAGGCGCACCAGGCGCGGAAGGTCCCAGCCGGGGAGGCCGTCCAGGAGTTCGCCGAGGCGGGCCTCGACCTCCTCCAGGTCCATGGGATCCTCCGCCGCCCGTGCTTCCAGCCAGGGCCCGAAGAGGGCCTCGCACTCGCGCTGGCTCAAGCGGCCGCGAGGCTCGGCGGCGCGCGCCCGGCCGAGGTCGGCTTCCATGGCGGCAGGAAGGCCGCGGGCGCGCAGGTGGAAGCAGCCCGGCAGCGGCCGGTGCAGCCCGTCCTCGCCCAGGACCAGGCGGCCGACGGCGAGGCTCTCGGCGTCGAAGGCCCGGGGCAGCTCCACGTCGGGCACGACCGCCGTGCGCCCGCTCCACAGGTCCACGAGAGCGCGGCGGCCGGCGCCGGCCTCGACCCCGGGATCGAGGCGGAAGATGCCGAGGAAGTTGTCCAGCAGGCGAGCCCAGGCGCTCTCCT
Source organism: Planctomycetota bacterium (assembly GCA_027021325.1). Taxonomy (GTDB): domain Bacteria; phylum Planctomycetota; class UBA1135; order UBA1135; family UBA1135; genus JALUUN01. Next base: position 2,751 of record JALUUN010000605.1, on the reverse strand, counting down.
CCGCGAACTCCTCGGGCGCCCAGGCCACGGCCGGCGGCACGCCCTGGGTCAGGCTCGGGCGCTCCAGGAGGAACCACTCCAGGGCCCGGGCGCGGGCGGCCCCGGGGGCGGCGGCCCCGGGGAACTCCTGCAGGGCCTGCTCCCATTCCCGGACCAGGGCGGGATGGGCCTGCAGGCGCTCCAGGAGGGTGCCGAACAGGGCCCGGGCGTCGCGGGCGGGGTCTTCCTGGGGATCCATGGCTTGAGTCGGGGTCCGGCGCGGCCGCTGACGAAGAGAGGATCCTTCCCCGGAGGCTGGATCCAGATCCCTAGAATGCGCCGCGATGGACCATCTGACCTGGATGGACTGGGCCGGCCTCGGGCTCGCCGCCTACGGCCTTGCCGCCGGCGCCGTCCGCGGCCTGATCCACCAGTCTACCCGCCTCCTCATGCTGGTCCTGGCCCTGGGCCTCGCCGGCCTCCTGGAGACGCCGGCCCGGGCCCTGCTCGAGGGCCTTCTGCGCTTCGACCTCGACGCCTTTCCCGAGCTCCTGCCCCTCGTCCAGACCGGACTCTTTGTCCTTTCCGCTCTGGGCTTCCTGAGCCTGCGGCGCTGGCTCTTCCCCTGGACCGGGGAACCGCGGGGCGGAGCCGCGAGCCGCCTGCTCGGCGCCCTCCTGGGCCTGGGGGGCGCCCTCCTCGGCTGGACGGTCCTGCTCTCGGCCGTGGCCTGGGCCGGCTTCGAGGAAGGAAGCCCCCGCAGCCCGCTGGACCCGGTCCAGGACGAGGGCTACCGGGCCGCCCGGCACCTGGTGCTGGCCCTGGAGCGGGTGCCCGCTCCGCCGCGGCCACGCTTCCTGGAGGCCTCCCTCTGGCCGGACCGAAGCCTGCCGCGCCCGTCGCCCGCCGGCGGCTAGGCGCCGGGGCCGGGGCCCTCGAGGAGGCCCGGCCGCAGCACCAGGGTCTTGCGTGCCGGAGCCTCGGCCAGCAGCCCGGCGAAGCATTCGATCCACCACGCCGGCGGCGCCTGGGCGCTCCGCTCGACCTGCACGGCCCAGAGGCTGCGTCCGCTCAGCCAGTGGAGGCCGGGATCCTCCCGGCCGGGTCCGGCCTGGATCCGGAGCCAGAGGGCCAGGGCCAGAGCGGCGCGGCCGTCCTGGATCCGGGGCAGGCGGGCCCGGCACTCCTCGGGCGTCCCCCACCCGAGGGCGGCGGCCAGGAGCAGGGCCGCGGCCCTCGGCTCGGCCAGCGCGTCCAGGGCGGGCATGCCCCCGGCATGGAGTTCCCGCAGGCGCGCGGCGATCCAGTCCAGGCGTTCCAGCTGCAGGGCGTCGGCGCGTTCGGCCGCCTCCAGTCGGGCGTCACGCTCCGGGCCGGGGCGCAGGCGGCCCCAGCCCCGGGAGAGGTGGCGGGCGTTGCGCAGCTGGTGCAGGACCGCCCGGTGGGCGCGGTCCAGGAGCTCCAGGAGGAGGGCCCGCGCCGCCGCGGGCAGGCGTTCCCCCGAAGAGAGCGGCGCGGCCGCCGGGGCGGCCGCCGAGCGAGCGATCGAGTTCCCCACGATGGATCCCCTCGTTCTCGACGGGCAGGGTCGGGGTTTGGACCTGCCGGCATCCCCACCGGCGGGCGGACCCTCCCTGCCCCTGAGACTAACCCGGAGCCCCCCGCGGATCCCGGAAACCGCGGCCCTGGGCGTCCCCCCTTTTCCCGCAGGAACCGGGAAAAACCGTCCGGTCCCGAGGGCGCCGTCCCGGCCGCCCCCGGGGCCGATTTTCCGTTTTCCTATTGGACGACGGCAGAAACGACCTGGGAACGGTCGTTGGCCGTCAGGGCCTGGACCCAGACCTGGAGGCCGGCGGCGCTGGCGGGCACGGTTCCGGTCCAGACGGCGCGGCCGGTGGCGTCGGCGGTGCTGCTTCCAGCCAGCTGCGGCTGGTCCAGGCCGAGGGAGGTTCCCAGGGCCGCGACCTGGGTGGCCCCCAGTCCGGTGCGGGACCAGGTCCACCAGACGGTCGTTCCCGGTGCCGCCCCGTCCAGGTCCAGCTGGTAGGCGGAGCCCGCCGTCAGCGCCGGAACCGTCAGGCTGAGACCGCCGGTCAGGGCCAGCTCCACGGCGTTGCCGACGTCCACCCGGCCCCGGCCGAAGGTGTTGTCCTCGCCGGGGGTGCCCAGGTCCACGCTGCCCTGGTAGAGGAGCTCCTCGACCTGGTCGGGGCTGAGGAAGGGATTCGCGCCCCAGAGCAGGGCGGCGGTCCCGTTCGTGAGCGGGGTCGAGAAGCTGGTGCCGCTGTTGAACATGTAGCCGCCGCCGTTGCGGGTCGTGTAGATGTCCACGCCCGGCGCGACGCAGTCGATGGCGAGACCGTAGCTCGACCAGGAGGCCAGGTTGTCGTTCCGGTCGGTGGCGCCGACGACGATGGTGTCGGCCCAGTCGAAGGAACTGTGGTCCTGGCCGAAATTGTCGGCGGCGTAGAAGTACAGGGCACCGAGAGTGCGGAGAGTGGTGCCGGTGGTGCCGACCGAGGCGTTCTCGACGCCGGAGTAGCTGGCGCTCACCGTGGTGGCGCCGTTCTGGGCCGCCCACTCCGCGCCCTGGGTCAGGTCGCTGAGGTAGGCGCCACCACCGGCGCTGTTGCTGACCCGCACCGGGATCAGGAGGATGTTCCAGTTCACGCCGGCAATCCCGACCCCGTTGTCGCCCACCGCGCCGATGCAGCCGGCGACATTCGTGCCGTGGCCGTTCAGGTCGTTGACCTCGCCGCCGTTGACCTCCTC
>JALUUN010000604.1 GCA_027021325.1 Planctomycetota bacterium | reverse complement strand
GGCCGAGCTGCGGGCCGAGGCCGAGGCCTGGGCCCGCGACCACGGCAAGCCCCAGCCCGCGGAGCGGACCCTGGTGACCTACCGGATGGAGATCGAGTGGCGCGCTCGTCTGATCGCCGAACAGCCCCGGGAGTTCTCGACGGCCGAGCTCCGGACCCACATGCTGCGCAGCATCCCGGAGTTCTTCTGCGACCTCCAGGTCTCCTGGATCCGCCGGCCCCTCTTCGACCCCGAGACCGGGCGTGCCCTCACCGAGGGGGAGCGGCGGCGTGCGTACGAACTCCTGGAAGAGGTGGCGGAGCGGCTCCTCGACGGCGAGCTCCTCTGGGAGGACGCCGTCCAGGAATTCAGCCTCGACGAGCGTACCCGCCGCCGCGGCGGCGCCGTCGGCCTCGTCAACCGCAGGGACACGAAGCGCTACGAGGAGGCCTTTCTGCGCCACCTCTTCGAGGGCCACGGCGTCAAGATGCTCCAGGAGGACGAGATCCGCGGCCCGATCATGGGCGATCTGTACATCTACCTGGCGCGCATCGAATCAGTCCTGAGCCGCGGCGTCGTGGACCTGGAACTGCGCCGGGCGCAGATCGAGCGAAGCCTGCGCGAGTACCTCCTGCGGCAGCGCCTCGACGAACTCCTCGAAGGCAGCGAACGACGGATCCTGGCGCCCCTCCTCCCCGAGACCGAAGGCTGAGGCACCAGCAGGCCGGGACGAATCCCCTTCTCCTCCTTCGTGTCCGACTCTCCCCGCGAATCCGTACCGGTCCTGGAGCTCGAAGGGCTGGTGGTGCGCTACGGCCGCTTCACCGCCCTGCAGGGGCTGGACGCCCGCTTCCAGGGCGGATCCCTGGGCCTTCTCGGGCCGAACGGGGCCGGCAAGTCCTCCCTCCTGCGGGCGATCCTGGGTCTGATCCGTCCCGCCCGCGGCAGCATCCGGGTTCTCGGCCGGGACCTCCGGCGGGGCGGCGCCGCCCTGCGCCGGCGCGTCGGCTACATGCCGGAGCGGGACTCCTGGATCGGCGGCGTCAGCGGCGTCGCCGGCCTCGCCCACCTGGCAGAGATCAGCGGCCTCCGCCGGGACGACGCCATGATCCGCGCCCACGACGTCCTGCACTTCACCGGCCTCGCCGAGGAGCGCTACCGTCCCGTCGCCACCTACTCCGTGGGCATGCGCCAGCGTTACAAACTGGCCGCGGCCCTGGTCCATGACCCCGATGTCCTGTTCCTGGACGAGCCCACGAACGGCATGGACCCGCGCGGCCGGGTGCGCATGCTCGAGCTCGTGGACCGGGTGCGGCGCGAGCACGGGATCCACCTGATCGTCGCCAGCCACCTCCTCCCGGACGTCGAGCGCCTCTGTGACGAGGTCTGGGTCCTGGACGCCGGCCGCCTGCGCATGGCCGATACCCTGGAGCGCCTCACCGCCGAGGCCCGGGGCGCCAAGCGCGTGCGCCTGCCCGCCGCCGCCGCGGCCCGCGCCCTGGCCGAGGCCGCGGGCCGCGAGGGCTTCGAGGTCCAGGAGGGGGAGCGCGCCGCCGAGGTGATCCTGAGCCGGCCGGACCGGGAGGTCGAGGCACGGGAGGTCTTCCGCCTGGCACGGCGGCTGGGCCTCGAGGTCCACGGCCTGAAGCCGGCCGCCCGCAGCCTGGAGCAGGCCTTCGTCGAGGTCCTGGAGGGAGACGGCTGATGGCCTTCCGGGCGCCGGACTACAGCCGCTTCGCCGGCCCTCGCTCGCGGGCGCCGGCCTGGTGGCCGATCTGGCGCATGACCTTCCGCCGCGGCTGGAACTCGGTCTGGGTCAAGCGCTTCACGCTCCTCGGCCTGGCCATCGGCCTCGGGACTACCGTGCTCCTCTACGGGGTGCAGCAGGTGCTCCCCGAGTGGCGCGAACTCCTCGAGGCCGCGGGCGAGGGCTCCGGCCAGGGCGAGGTCCTGCGTTTCGATGCTGGCGCCTATCTCGTCCTTCTGCGCCTGTTCCTCTATCCGGTCCTCCTGCCGCTGGCTGTCCTCCTCGGCTACGACCTCATCGCCGGCGATCTGCGCAGCAACGCCCTGGAGTCCTACTTCTGCCGGCCGGTCACGCCCTGGACCTATGTCCTCGGGCGCACCGGTGCACTCCTGAGCTACCTGATGCTCGCGACCCTGGCGCCGCTGCTCTGGATCTGGATCTTCGACCTGTCCACGGCCCCCGAAGGGCACTTCGAGACCATCCGGCGCGTACCCTTCGGCCTCAGCGCCTCTCTGCTCCTCACCGGGGTCACCCTTTCCCTCCTCATCCAGGCCCTGACCACCCTGACCCGGAGCGGCACCTGGACCGCCCTCGCCCTGGCCGGCCTGTTCCTGGGCTCGGAATTCTTCGCCAACATGTTCGCCAGCATCAACCAGGAGCCGGACTTCCGGATCCTGGCCTTCTTCGAGAACCTGGACGCCGTGGCCAACGGTTTCATGGGCTTCCCGGACGAGACCGCCGGGCGGCCCGGCTTCGAGGCCTGCGTGGCCTTCCAGGCCGGGGTCTCCCTCCTGAGCCTGGCCTACCTCCTGCGGCGCGTGAAACGGAGCGCCCTGGTCGGATGACCGCGCCTCCCCCGATCCGCTGCACGGGCCTCTCCCGCTGGTACGGCGAGGTCCAGGGCTTGAGCGACCTGAGCCTGGAGGTCACCCCGGGCATCGTCGGCCTGCTGGGACCGAACGGCTCCGGCAAGACCACCCTCATGCGTCTTCTCACCGGCCTGATCCGGCCGACCCGCGGCCGCGTCGAGCTCTTCGGCCGTCGTGCCGGCCCCGGCGCCTGGCGGCTCTTCCGCCGCATCGGCTACGCCCCCGGCGACGATGTCCACTTCGAGCTGGAGAGCGGCCGCGACTTCCTGGTCCTCCTGGCCCGCCTCCACGGCGAGTCCGCCTCCGGCGCCCGCGCGGCCGCCGAGCGCGCCCTGGCAGCGGTCGGCATGACCGAACTCGCCGGCAAGCGCCTGCGCGAGATGTCCAAGGGCATGCGCCAGCGGATCAAGGTCGCCCAGGCCCTGCTCCACGAGCCGGAGCTCCTGCTCCTGGACGAGCCCTTGAATGGCATGGACCCCCTGAGCCGGCGCCAGGTCATGGACCTGGTCCGGGAACACGGGCGCCGTGGCGGCACCGTGCTCTTCGCCTCCCACATCCTGCACGAGGTGGAGTCCATCACCGACCGGGTGATCCTCCTGCACCACGGCCGCCTCCTGGCTGAGGGCCGTCTGGCCGAGATCCGCGACCTCCTGGACCGCAAGCCCCGGCGGGTCACCCTCCAGGGCGCCTCCCCCGAGGCGGTGCGGCGCCTCGCCGCCGCCGCCCTGCAGAGCAACCTGGTCTCCGGCCTGGAGTTCGAAGGCGAGGACGGCCTGCATCTCGCCACCCGCCGCCTCGGCCCGCTCCTGGACGCCATCCAGACCTGGGGCGAACAGGGCGACGTCCGGGCCCTGACCATGGCCGACGAGAACCTGGAGGCGGTCTTCGACCTCCTGGTGGGAGGCGAGGGATGAACGCCGGCGCCCTGGCCGCCCTGACTCTCTTCTCCCTGCGCCGCCGCCTCGGCGGCTGGCGCGGCCTGGCCGGTCTGGCGGCGGCCCTCTTCCCCTCCCTCCTGGCCGTGGTCTTCCGCAGCTTCGCCCCCCTGGAGCAGCCGGAAGTGCCGCGCCCCTGGGAGTTCTACGGAGAGTTCCTGGCACCGCTCTCCCTCTATTTCGTCCTGCCCTTCGTGAGCATGATCGTGATGCTCCCGGCACTGGGCGAACTCTACGAGAAGGGTGCCGTCGGCTACCTGCTCACACGGCCGGTCTCGCGCACCCTCCCGGTCCTGGCCCTCTCCGCCGGCGGCTTCCTGGCGACCGTCCCCTTCCTCCTGGTTGCGGCCTGGCTGCCCGGCCTCCTCCTCCAGGGCCTGGGCGGCGTCTCCTTCTCCTTCTGGCTGGAGCGCATGGTCTGGCTGAGCCTCATCCTGGCCCTCGGCGCGGCCACCTACGGCTCCCTCTGCGTCTTCCTCGGCGTCTGGAGTCGCCGTCCCTTCCTCTGGGCCCTGGCACTGCTCTTCGGCCTCGGCTCCATCGCCGGCAGCATCACCGGCCCGCTCCGGGATCTCTCTCCGCACCGCTACCTCTTCGCCCTGCTCCGGGACCGCCTCGACCTGCCCAATGTCTGGAGCGAGATCATGGTCCCCGATCCGGATCCCCCCGACTCCCTGGAAGCCCTGGGCATGCTGCTCCTCAGTGCGGTGTTGTTCCAGTTCCTGGCGGCGCGCGCCATCCGCCGCCGCGACGTCCTCTGATGCCCCTCTTCGAACGCGCCGCCGACTGGCCCCGGCGTCCCGCGGCGCTGCCGGCCGTCCCGCCGCCGCGTGGCGCGCTGCTCGGCGACCCGGCGGAGTTCCGCATCGAGGCGGCCCGGAACCCCCACATGATCCGGGCCGGCGGCGGCCTGAAGGAAGTGGATGCCGACCGGGCCCGGAAGCAGTGGGAGGCCCTGCGGAGCGCCCTCGCCGCCCTCGGTCTCGAGACCCCCGTCCTGGACCCGGTGCCCGGCCTCGTGGACCTCTGCTTCCCTGCCAATCCCAGCCTGGTCCTGCGCCGGCCCGGCGCCGGCGCCTCGGTCTGGCTGGGCCGCATGGCCTTTCCTTGCCGGGAGGGCGAGGTCGCCCTCCACCGCAGCTTCTTCGAGGCCCGGGGCTTCCGCCCGCGGGAGCTGCCGGCGGAGATCCGCCCCTTCGAGGGTGCGGGCGACGGCGTCCAGCACCCCGGCCGCTTCCTGCTCCACGCCGGCGTCGGCGGCCGCAGCACCCGGAGCGCCTGGGAAGCCCTGGCCCGGGAAGAGCCGGGCCTCGACATCCTCCTGTACCGGCTTCAGGATCCCCGCTTCTACCACCTGGACACCGCCCTCTCTCCCCTGACCGAGGAGACCGCCCTCTTCGTCCCCTCGGCTTTCGACGCGGAGGGACGCGGCCTCCTGCAGGCCGCCTTCCCCCGGCTCCTGGAGGTCGAGGAAGCCGAGGCCCTGGCCTTCGCGGCCAACGCCTGGTGTCCCGACGGCCGCCGGGTCCTGATCGAGGAGTCCTGCCACGACACCCGCCGCCGCCTGGAGCGGGAGGGCTTCGAGGCCGTACCCCTCCCGACTTCGGAATACCGGAAGTCGGGCGGATCGGTATTCTGCCTGAAGCAGGCTCTGCCCTGATGCCCCCGGGCGGAGACTCCGGTTCCCTGCTCCGGATGGCCGATACACGAACCGGGCATCCGCCCGCACCCCCGATGCCGTCCCTGACCGTCCTCGCCCGCAGGGCTGCCCTGGCCCTGACGGCCTTCGAGCTCGTCCTCTTCGCCTTGTCGCCGGACGCCTGGCTCGAAGGCGGTTTCTGGGCATGGGTGGCGATCCTGAGCACGCCGCTGACCTTTTTCAGCCTGGTCTTCCTCGGGATCCGGATCCTCCCCGCAGGCCTGGCCCGGCGGCGCCTCATCCTGGGCTACCTCCTGCTCCAGTACGGAGTCCAGGCCTTCTACAACCGGATGCTCCTCACAGAGCCCGGCGGTCTCCTCGCCTTCGCCACCGCCACCGCCGCCGGCGGTCTGCTTCTCTGGGGCCGCATCCCGGGCCAGGCTCCGCTCCTGCGCGTCCTCGTGCCCGTGAGCTGGGGGCTCACGGCGGTCTCTCTGCCGTTCTGGCTCCTGGCGGAACCGGCGGTGCGGCAGCTCGCCCCTCCCCCGGTCCCCGGCAAGGGACCCGATCTCCTCCTCGTAACCCTGGACACGGTCCGCGCCGATGTCCTGCCCGCCTGGGGCGGCACCGGCATCGAAACCCCGAATCTGGACCGGCTCCTCCGGGAGGGCTTCCTCTACGAAGACGCCGTGGCGTCGACGCCCATCACGGGCCCCTCCCACGCCACCATGCTGACCGGACTGCTGCCGCCGAGCCACGGCGTCCGCGCCAACCTCACCCACACCCTGGCATCCGGTCTGCAGACCCTGCCCGCGCTGCTGCGCGAGGCCGGCTACGAGACCGGCGGTTTCGTCGCCGCCTACCCCCTCCTGGGTCGGCTCGGCTTCGACCGTGGCTTCCAGGTCTACGACGACCGCCTGGCAGCCGGCGGCCTGGAGCGGGTCCGGGATCTCGGCCGCCGCAACTTCGTCTGGGCGCTCCTGGCGACCCGCTTCCTCGGCACGCGGGGCGAGGCCGCCCTCGACGGGAGCGTCGTCAACCGCCGCGCCCTGAGGTGGCTCGCGCAGC
>JALUUN010000603.1 GCA_027021325.1 Planctomycetota bacterium | reverse complement strand
CGGCCAGGGGTAGGGATACCAGAGGCGGCTGTTCCAGCCGATGCTGAATCGAGCCATCTCCGTGGCCTCGGACCAGAGCGGCAGGGCCTCCTCGGGATAGAAGGACTGGATGCGCACGCCGTCCAGCGAGGCGCCGTCCCAGAGGAAGGCGCGCGAGGAGGCCCAGGCGAATCCGCGGACACCGCGGGCCCGGAACCGCCAGGTCTTCTCGCCGCCGTCCTCGTCCCTCGGTGCGGTGGCGGCCTCTTCGGCGCTGCGGATGAGGACCGTCTCGCGGCTCGTGCCGGCGCGCTGCCAGCGTTCGAGCATCTCCGGCTCCAGGACCTCCTCGGGATTCTGGAGTTCGCCGGTCGCCGCCACGACGTGGCCGGCTGGAACCGTGATCGCGACCTCCCAGTCTCCGAAGTCGGAGTAGAACTCGCCTTCGCCGAGATAGGGGAGGGTATTCCAGCCATGGACGTCGTCGAACTTCGCCGGCCGGGGAAACCACTGCGCCACCTGGAAGACGACGCCCTCGCGCACTGCCTCCCAGCCGGTGCGCTCGACGCCGTTCCGCGGCAGGCGCAGGGACCAGGCCAGCTCGAAGTCCGCCGAGCCTCCCGGGGGAATGGGCTCTGGAAGGGATACGAAGGCGCGCGTGCCGTCCACCTCGACATCGAGTTCCCGGCCTTCGCGGGCGAGGCTCTCCAGGACCACGCCGCCCTCCTTTCCGGTGCCGGCCAGGAGCCAGACCGTGGAGCCGGGGAGGCGGGCGCCGCGGCTGTCGGGCCGGAAGAGGTTCTGGTCCAGGAGCAGCCAGAGGTGGTCCAGGGCCAGGGGCGAGGCGTTGTGGTAGGTCATGCGGCCCCGGGCCCGGAGCCCCGGCGTCTCCGGATCCAGGCGTACCGCGAGCTTCCAGTCCACGCGCTGCTGCCACCAGTCCGGCCCCGGCCGGCCGTCGGCCGTGCGCACGAGGCTGCCGGGGGGAAGGTCCAGGGGGGCGAAGCGGGCCTCGGGTCGTTCCTGGCCCGGGAGCGAGGCGGCTCGGGCGGCCAGGGTCGCCAGGAGGATCCAGGGAAGGCGGCGCATTCCTTCATTCCAGGATCCGGCCGGATCTGGTGCAATGGGGGGCCACCTTCGATTCCGGACCGGAACTCCGCCTCACGGCAGGGCCCTCCGGCCGAAGAGGAGGCTGACGGGCCCCCGAACCGGGTGGCCCCTTCCCACGTTTCTGCCCCGACATGAAGACCCGACTCCTGCTTCCGGCGCTGTTCCTGGCCGGGCTCGGAGCCTGGGCGTGTACCAGCCAGGAGGGCGAGGCCCCGTCTCAGGACGGGACCCCCGCCGCCGGCGAGGCCACGTCCTCCGGCGCCGCAGCCGACCCGGCCTCCGCCCCTGCCGCCACCGAGAGCGTTGCGGCCCAGACCGTGAACCTCGCCGTCACCGGCATGACCTGAGGCGTGTCCTGCGTCGCTCGAGTGAAGAACGCGCTCGAGTCTCTGCCGTGGGTAGAGGAAGCCGTGGTGGACTTCGCCAACAAGAAGGCGACCGTGAAGCTGAAGGAAGGCGGGCATGATGCCTCCGAGCTGTGCGCCGCCGTCGAAGGCGCCGGCTACGGCTGCTCGGTCCTGAACTGAGCCGGCCGGACCTTCCCGCCGGGGCCCCGCAGGCGAAGCGGCTGCGGGGCCCCGGCCCCTTCCCTAGAATGCGGGTTCATGGCCTTCCCCCGCCTCCCGCTCCTGACCCTTCTCGCCGCCGGCCTGGTGGGCTGCTTCGACTCCGGTGCCGCCGAGCCCGCGGTCTCCGGCCAGGATCCCGCTCTGGATCTGGAAGGCTACGAGGCCACCCCCTCGGGCCTGCGCTACAAGGTCCTGGCCGAAGGCGAAGCCGAGGGCCCGGCGCCGGCCCTCGGGGACCAGGTCGTGGTGCACTACCGGGGCCGCCTGACCGACGGCACCGAGTTCGATTCCTCCTACGGGCGCGGCGAGCCCGCCACCTTCGTCCTCGGCCGGGTCATCGAGGGTTGGAACGAGGGCCTTCAGCTCATGCGGCCGGGGGACCGCTTCGAGTTCGTGATCCCGCCGGAGCTGGCCTACGGCATCCGCGGTGCCGGCAGCGTGATCCCGCCGAACGCCACCCTGGTCTTCGAGGTGGAACTCCTCGAGGTGCACCGGATCCTGCCCTTTGCCGAGCTGGATCCCGAGACTGCGGTCGGCCTGGACTCCGGGCTGCGCTTCGAAGTCGTCCGCGACGGCGAGGGCCCGCGCCCCGGGCCGGAGGACATCGTCAAGTTCGGCTACTTCTGGTGGGGAGGCGACCGCAAGCTGCGCGACTGCAGCCAGTATTCCGGCCAGAAGATCACCATGAAGGTCTCCGACCTGCCCTTCGACTTCATGGCCGAGGCTTTGCAGCAGGTTCCCGTGGGCGGACTGGTGCGCTTCGAGGTTCCAGCCGAGCTGAGCGGCCGGGATGGCGCCGGCAAGGAGCGCCAGACCACCTGGTGGGCCTTCGAGCTGGAGAAGATCCTGAAGCCCTTGCCGGTTCCCGAGTTCCTGCTGCCTGCCGAGGAACAGCGCAGCCGTACCGACAGCGGCCTGGAGTATGTCCTGCTCGCACCGGGCCAGGGCGAGGATCCGGGCCCTTCCTCGCAGGTGACGGTCCACTACGCCGGCTGGCTTGCGGACGGAACCCTCTTCGACAACTCCTACGAGCGCGGTGAGCCGGCCAGCTTCTCCCTCGGGCGGGTGATCCCCGGCTGGACCGAGGGCCTGCAGCTCCTCAAGCCCGGCGGCCGGGCGATTCTCGTGATCCCGCCCGAACTCGGCTACGGCGCCCAGGGCTCGCCGCCGGCGATCCCGCCGAACGCGACCCTGGTCTTCCAGATCGAGCTCCTGGCCGTCGAGTAGGCGGGGGCCCCGCTGCGACCCGCAGGGGCTTCCGGCCCCAGCGGGCCTTCAAGGCGGCCTCGCCGGCCGGCCGATGGAGGAGGGCCGTGGAGACTCGTCCCCGCTCCGCCGTGCCCCTGCTCCTGGCCCTCCTGGCCGGTGCCGGGGCCGCCCGGGCCCAGGTCGCCCCGCCGGCCCCCTCCGGCGGCCGGTCCCTGGTGATCTCGGGAGCCGACCTCGTGGACCCGGTGGGGGGCCGCATCCTGCCGGACCGCAACGTCCTCGTCGAGGACGGGCGCATCGTCTCCATCACGCCGCGCGGCGAGGTGCCGATTCCCGACGAAGCCGAGATCGTGTTCGGCTACGGCCGGTACCTGCTGCCCGGCCTCGTGGACGGCCGGGTCCAGTACCTCGACCCGCGTAGCTACGGTCCCCTCCTCCTGGCCCACGGCGTCGTCCTGGTGCAGGACCTGGGAGGTGCTCCCGGACAGGTCCTGCCCCTGCGCGACCGCTTGAACCAGGGGCTGCTCTTCGGCCCGGAGATGGTGGCCTGCGGGCCCGTCCTGGACGGACGGCCGGGCGGGCCGGTGGCGCCCTTCACCGAGGTCTGCGAGACCCCTGCTCAGGGCCGCCTCGCCGTGCGCCGCCTGCACCGCCTGGGGGTGGACGCCATTGCCGTCGGAGAGTCCCTGGAAGCCGAGGTCTACGAGGCCATTCTCCAGGAGGCCCGGTCCTGCGCCCTGCCCGTGGTCGGCGCCCTGCCCGTGGAGGTCCCCCTGGAGGAGGCGCTGGAGGCCGGCCGCTATCGAATCGACGGCCTCTCCGGCTTCGCGCCGTCCTTCTACCGGCTGGCGCATCCCGAGGGCGGCCGCAGCCTGGAGCCCGGCAACGCCCGGCTCTGGTCCTGGGCCTCGCAACTGGGCGAGGAACGCCTGCAGGAGTGGCTGGACGGGCGGGACTGGAGCCGGACCTGGCTGGCCCCGAGCCTCGTCTCCCTCCAGGGGCTGCTGCATCTCGATGAGGGCACCTGGCGGAGCGATCCCGACCTTTCCTGGCAGCCGGCCTTCCAGATCGCCCGCTGGAGCCGGCCCGAATTCCAGGGGCGCGGCCAGGGGGCGCGGACCGCCCTGGCCCACGCCCTGCGTCTCCTTCCCGAGCTCGTCCAGCGCGGTGCTCCGCTGGTGACCGGATCGGGCCTGGGCGGTCCGGGCATCGTCGCCGGCCGCTCCCTCCACGAGGAGATGGAGCTTCTCCAGAAGGCCGGCCTCGAACCCGCCGAGGTGATCCGCGCCGCCACCTGGAACGCGGCCGTGGCCCTCGGCCGCGGGGAGGACCTGGGCGCGATCGCCCCCGGCTACACCGCAAGCCTGATCCTCGTGCGGCGCAATCCCCTGGAGGACGTCCGGGCGGTGCGCGACCTGGAGGGCGTCCTGTTTCGCGGCCGCTGGTTCCCGCGCCGCCTCCTGGACCACTGGCTGGAGGACCTGCGGTACAGTCCCGAGCAGCGCTGGACCCGGAACACGAACGACGACGATCTGTTCCTGGAGGCGAACGGCCTGCCGGTCCGGCGCGGGCGCTACGCCATCGAGGTGGACGGCGTCCCCGCCGGCTACGAGGAGTTCCTGTTGGCCCGGACCCTGGACGGCTTCCAGCTGGTCGTGGACAGCCGCCAGGAGTCCGGTTTTCTCCTCCCGGCGCGCATGAGCTTCCAGACCGACTCGGAGTACCGGGTGCGCAGCGTCGAACTGCAGGTCCATGAGCAGGTCCCGACCCTGGTCTCCTATCACCGGGAGCCCGACCGCATCCTGGTGATGTCTTCGCGGGCGGGAGAGGAGATGGCTACGGACGAGGTGCCGGCGGCGCCGGAGACCCTCCTGGCCGGTCCGGCCTTTGCCGCCGATTTCCTGACCTTCGCGCGTCTGAATCTGGCCGTGGGTGAGGTGCGTACCCTGGAGCGCCTGGCCTTCGGTCAACCCGGCTGGAGCCTGGAACGCGCGTGGATTGCCCTGATGCGGGAGCCCGATGTCCTGCTCGAGGACGGACAGGGCCGGCCCCTCGCCGCACGCCACTACCTCGTCGCCCTGGAGACGCCCTTCGGGCCTCTCGACGGCCGGGTCTGGACCGACCGTGAGGGCCTGCCGCTGCGCTGGGTGGTGGACAGCCCCTTCGGCCGGATCACCGCCTCCGTCGAGTCCACGACCGCGCACTGAGACTCCGCGGAATCGTCCAGGCGGGGGGGCCGGGAACGGCAGAGAGAGAGAGCGGGCCCGGAACCCAGTGGGTCCCGGGCCCGCAGCCCATCCTCCACGCGGCGGCTCAGAAGCTGCCGTCGGGATTGAAGCGGGCGACGTAGCTGTCGCGGTCACCGATGGCGGTGAGGGTGGTCTCGTGCTCTTCGTCCTTGCCGAAGGTGACGGTGCCGGCATAGCGCCCGACCAGGCCGATGGAGCCATCCGGATAGCGCTTGATGGCAAAGGCGCCGTCCTTGTCCGAGCCGCCGGCGCGGGCCGCCCAGATCATCTCACCCTGATGGTCGAAGGTTGCGACGAAGGAGTCGTTGAAGCCGTCGGCCGTGAACTGGACCGCGTCCGGACCGTCGCCGATGGTCACGGTATCGCTGAACAGGCCGGTCACCGCGAAGCTGCCGTCCTCGAGAGCGACCGCCGCCCGGGAGACGTCGGAACCGGTGCCGCCGAGACCGCGCACCCAGAGGAGCTGGCCGCTGCTGTCCCAGCAGCCATAGAAGATGTCCTCCTCGCCGTTCGAGGTCAGCAGGGTCTCGTTGGCCTGGCCCTTGCCGAAGGTGGCGCTGCCCAGGAAGGCGCCGCTGAGGATGATGTTGTCGTTGCTGACGGCGGTGACTCCCAGGGCGGCGTCCAGGTCCGGGCCGCCCGAGCTCACGGCCCACTGCAGGCTGCCGTCCAGGTCGAAGCAGGCCAGGAAGACGTCGGCCGAGCCCTCGGGCATGAGCACCGTCTCGTTCGGCTCGAGGTTGCCGAAAGTCGCCTCGCCGAGGTAGGCGCCGGTGACCACGGCCTTACCGTCGCTCAGGAGCGTCAGGGCCTGGCCCTGGATGTCCAGGAGGGAGCCGGCGCGCTTCGCCCAGAGGAGAGTGCCATCGGTATCGTAGCGTGCCACGAAGAAGTCGTCGCCTCCGGCCGAGGTATAGCTCGTCTCGTTGGCCTCGCCGGCGCCGAAGGTGATGTCGGAGCCGAAGTAGCCGGTGACGATGCAGGTGCCGTCGTCCAGGGCCTCGACGGCCAGGGCCTCCTCGAAGCCCGCTCCGCCGGCCGAGGTTGCCCACTGCAGGCTGCCGTCGGCGCCGTAACGGGCGATGAAGACGTCCTCGCCGGATCCGGTGAGGAGGGTTTCGTTGGCCTCGCCGGC
>JALUUN010000602.1 GCA_027021325.1 Planctomycetota bacterium | reverse complement strand
CGCCGCCTGCGCAGCCTGCTCCCGGATCTGGCTCCCCGGACGGCCCGGGAACTGGCCCGCACCGAGGCCCTGCGCGGGCCCCTGGAGGCCCTCCCCCGGCGCCCGCCCCTCCGCGCCCCCCACGCCTCGGTCTCGCTCCAGGCCCTCCTGGGCGGCGGCGCGCCTCTCCTGCCTGGAGAGCTGCCCCGGGCCCACGGCGGCGTCCTCTTCCTCGACGAACTCCCCGAGTTCCGGCGCGAGGCCCTGGAGGCCCTGCGCCAGCCCCTGGAGGAGGGCCGCGTCCGCATCCACCGCGTCCGGGAAAGCGCGGTCTTCCCGGCCCGCGTTCTCCTGGTCGCCACGCGCAACCCCTGCCCCTGTGGTTTCGCCACCCACCCGACGATCCCCTGCCGCTGCACGCCCCACGCCGCCGAGCGCTACCGGCTGCGCACCAGCGGCCCGCTCCTGGACCGCTTCCACCTCTTCGTCGAGATGGCGCCGGTGCCCGCCGGGATCCTCCACGGCCCGCCGACCTCGCCGACCAGCGCCGAGGCCCGGGAGCTCCTGACCCGGGCCCGGGCCCTGCAGGAGGAGCGCCGGCGAGCAGGCGGCGCCGGCCTTCCGGCGCGCGCCTCCCTGGAGGAGCTCCAGCTCGCCGGCCTCTCCCGGGCGGCCCGGACCCTCCTGCGCCGGGCCACCGACCGCCTCGCCCTGAGTGCCCGCGGGAGCCTGCGGACGCTGCGCGTGGCGCGGACCCTCGCCGACCTGGCGGGGCAGCGCACGATCCAGGAGGAACAGATCCTCGAAGCCCTCAGTCTGCGGCCGGAGCGGGCGGCGGAGGCAGCCGCCACAGGCTGAGGCCCTCCTCATGCGCCAGCCGGCGGGCACCGGCCAGCTGCAGACTCCGGACCGCCCCGGCCATCTCGGGACGGGTGACGACCAGGAGCGGCCGCGGGGCGACCCTGCGGCGGATGGCGTCCAGGGCCTCCTCCCGGGAGGCGGGGCGTTCCTCCGACCAGGGCGTCACCGAGGAGACCTCGAAGAAGACCTCGACCTCGTCGAGACGGCGGGCGAGGTCCGGCTGAGCGTCGTTGTGGATCTGGGGCTCGTCCACGTAGAGGGGATGGTGCAGGAGCGGCGCCAGGGCATTGCCCTGGACCACGCCGCCGGGGATGCGGCTTCCGGGCTGGCCGGGATGGAGGAGCCAGACGGCGTCCTCCTCCCCGTCCTCGGCGCGGCGGAAGGCCTCGGGCCAGATCCCGGGCAGGCGCGGGAGAAAGCCCGCCGCCGTGGAGCGCACGGGCGGCGGCGGCGCCTGGGCACCCCAGGCCAGATAGGCAGCGGCCGTGAGGAGGGTGGTCGGGAGTGCCAGGAGCAGCAGGAGGACCGGAAGCGGCCTCCCCGGCCGGCGCGAGGCCCGCAGCCGCGCCAGGGCGAGGCCGGCCGGCAGCGCCCAGAGGACGCCGCCGAGGCGCGCGGCCTTGTACTCGTTGGCCCAGGGCAGGGAGCCGGCCAGGACGACCCCGGC
The DNA here is from genome assembly GCA_027021325.1 of Planctomycetota bacterium. Classification (GTDB taxonomy): domain Bacteria; phylum Planctomycetota; class UBA1135; order UBA1135; family UBA1135; genus JALUUN01. The sequence continues at coordinate 224 of JALUUN010000602.1, read as the reverse complement.
AAGGACGGCGAGGAGCAGGAGAAGCCGGCGGCGGCGGCCGGGCTCCAGGAGGACGAGGCCCGCGAGCCCCGGGGGCAGGAGCCAGAGGAGGGGCCCGAGGAGGTCCGCCAGGGGGTGGCCGGCGACCGCCAGGTCCCGGACCAGGGATTCTCCCCCCGGCGGAGGCGCCAGGAGGGGCAGGAGGAAGGGCAGGGCCAGGAGCGGCCCGGGCAGGATGCCCAGGA
>JALUUN010000601.1 GCA_027021325.1 Planctomycetota bacterium | reverse complement strand
GGAGGAAGGCGGCCCGGCAGGGGCTGCGCCACCAGGCGGAGGCCAGGACCAGGGCCGCCGCCAGGGCGCTCAGGCCGCCGACCAGGGGGTTCCAGGCCAGGGCCACGCCGGCGGCGAAGCCGGTGCCCAGGCCGCCGCGCAGCCCCCGGGCCACGGTCGCCTCGGCCTCCAGGGCCCGGGCCAGCAGCCCGAGGGCGAAGGGAAGCGCCAGGGCGAAGCCCGAGACGTTCAGGTACTTCGGCAGGAAGGCCTGGAGACGGGCATCCCAGCCCAGGGAGCTGCCGTGCAGGCTCAGGGGCGCGAGGCTGAAGACCGGCGCCGCGCCGAGACCCGGCCCCTCGACCAGGAACCAGCCCAGCCAGCCGAAGCCGTTGAAGCCGAGGACCGCGGCCAGGAAGGCCCAGCGCCGTTCCCGCCGGCCGAGGCCCAGGGCATGGCCGAGGCGATCCAGGGCCGGCGGGAAGAGCAGGGCGGCGAGGATGTTCAGGAGGGCGAAGCCCGCCAGGGCGCCGCCGGCCAGGCGCCCCAGTCCGACGCCGGCAGCGGGGTAGAGGGTGTAGTAGCGGAGAGCGGTCCCTGCATGCCAGGGGTTCTCCGGGCGAAGTCCTTCCCGCCAGACCGCCTGGCCTGCGGTGGCGTGCAGGAGCCCGTGGTAGCTGGCCCGCACGGTCTCCCCCCCGAGGACGAGCAGGGCGCCTGCGGCCAGAGCCAGGAGGACGCCCTCGAGCCAGGGGTCGCTTCTCTCGGAGATCCTCAAGGACGCCACTCCTCCGGCCTCCAGGGAAGGCCCTCCAGGCCGCGCAGCCCCCCAGCCGGCCCCTGGCTCGCCGCCGAGCCTGCGTAGCCGAGCTGCTCGAGGACGGCGTCCTGGACCCCGGCCGCCGGCCGGTAGCGCGCCGGCGGCACGAGCTCTTCATACCAGGCGCGGAGGGCGCCGAGCAGGCGCCGGGTCTCCTCCGGGTACTCGACGCTGAGGTCGTGGTGCTCACCGGGGTCGGCGTTCCGGTCGAAGAGGGCGACGGCGGGATAGGGATAGCGGCCGCCGTCGGCGGGCAGGAGCGGTTCCCAGGGCCCGAGGCGGCGCTCCTCCTCGGGGAGCGGCGAGTGGATCAGGGTCCAGCGCTCGTCGCGGACGGCGAAGTAGGAGGAACGCCAGGCGGCGACGTGGTAGCGGCGCGAGGGTTCGCGTCCCTCGAGGACCCAGGGCAGGACCTCGTCGAGGCCGAGCGGCCGGGGGTCGCGGCGCCCGGCCGCCCAGCCCGGTCCGGCGATCACCAGGGGCACCCGGATCACCCCGGCGTAGAGGCTCTTGGCATGGGGGAAGTAGGCGTTCCGGTCGCCCAGTTCCTCGCCGTGGTCACTGAAGAAGACGACGACGGCGTTCTCCAGGAGACCGCCGCGGCCGGCCTCCCGGTAGAGCCGGTCCAGGCCCTCCAGGAGCCGGCGCAGGTTGCGGGCGCTGACCCGGATCTCGGCGTCGTACAGGGTGCGCAGGCGCCGGGCCAGGACCGGATCCACCGGCGGCCCCTGCCGCTCCAGATCCTGGAGGAGCTCCTTGCCCGCCCGCAAAGGCCCGGGCCCCGGATCCTCGAGCAGCTCCAGCGGCGGCTCGTAGGGCTGGTGCGGTGCCATGTGGTGGGCCCAGAGGAGGAGCGGCCGCCGCCCGCGAACCGCCGGTGCGGCGAGCTCCAGGAGCTCCTCCGCCATGCGCTCCTCGTAGGTCCAGGGTCCGGCCCTCCAGCCGCCCGGCGTCCGCTCGAAACCGGCGGCGATGCCCGTTCCCGGCTGCAGCGTCGCGTTCGCGGCCCGGCCCAGACACAGCCAGCCGGCCTCCGCCAGATCCTCGGCGCGGCTGCGGAAACCCTGGAGCCTGTGGAAGTTCGTGACCGCCCCGTGCTCCAGGGGCGGGCGGCCGGTCCAGAAGGAAGCGAGCGCCGGCAGGGTCTGGCCGGCCGGAGACCAGCACTGCTCGAAGACCGTGCCCCGTTCGGCCAGCCAGCCCGGCGAGAAGGCCTCCCGCCCTTCCGGAGCGGACTCCGCGCCGTAGATCCCCAGCCGGTCCGCCCGGAGCGTGTCCACGGAGACCAGGACGAGGTCCGGCCGCGCCTCCTCGGCTCCTCCGCAGGCGAGGGCAAGGAGGAGGGTCAGGGCGCAGGCCGCCCGCGGCCGCGCACGGCTGCCTCCCGGCCCTTGGCGACTCCCCATGCCGGAAGGATAGCGCCGGACCGGGAAGCGCCGGAGCCGGGGAACGGCGGCGGAGAAGGATGCAGAGAGGACGATTCCCGGGACGCCTCCTCAACGCGCCCAGGCCGGCAGTTCCCGGAGTTCCAGACCCCAGCGCGGGGCGACCCAGAGGAAGGTGAAGGCCGTCACCAGGACCGCGGTCGCCAGGTTCAGGACGAAGCCCGTCCGCGCCATGGTGGCGATGGAGATCCGTCCGCTCGAGAAGAGGATCGCGTTCGGGGGCGTCGCCACCGGCAGCATGAAGGCGCAGCTGACCGCCAGCGTCGCCGGGAGTCCGAGGAGGAGGGGATGGACGCCGGCTGCCCGGGCGGCGCTGAAGAAGAGAGGCAGGAGCACCGAGATGGTTGCGGTGTTCGAGGTGATTTCGGTGAGGAAGGTAACGAAGAGGGAAAGCAGAAAGACCAGGCCCCACGGCGGCAGGGTGGCCACGGCCCCCTCCATCGTTCCGCCCAGGGCCTCGGCCAGCCCCGTCACCTGAATGGCGTGGGCCAGGGCGAAGCCGCCCCCGAGGAGGAGGAGGATCCCCCAGGGAATGCGCACGCAGTCCTCCCAGTCCAGAAGGGCGCCGCCGCGCGTCCCCTCGCCGGGCAGGACGAAGAGGAGGAGAACTCCGGCCAGAGCGACGGTGGAGTCGGCCAGGGTGCCCTGGACCCGTGCGGGCAGGAGCTCCGCCCAGCCGGGAAGGCGGAAGCCGCCGAAGTCCACGCCCTGGCGGCTCAGCCAGGCCAGGGCGACGGCGGCGAAGACCGCGAGGACCCGTGTCTGGTCCCGGCTGCGGCGTCCCGCTGCGCGCCGCTCCTCCTGGAGGATCTCCAGCCCCTCGAAGGAATGGTGGGGAAGCCCGCCTCCGACCCGGCAGAGGATCGCCCAGGCCACGAGCAGGAAGCTCAGGCAGAAGGGAAAGGTGCCGATCACCCAGGTGCCGAAGGCGGGAAGGGGCGCCTCGGGCCAGGTGGTCTCCAGCTGGCCGAGGAGGACGGCGTTGGGTGCGGTGCCGATCGGGGTCGCCACGCCGCCGATGGAGCAGGCCCAGGCGATGCCGAGAAGCAGCGGCGCCGACAGCCGCCGCGCTTCCTCCGGCCGGCAGGCGTCCAGGACCGCGACCGCCACCGGCAGCATGAGAAGAGCGGTGCTCGTGTTGCTCACGAACATGCTCAGGCCCATGGCCACGGCCATGAAGCCGAGGACCACCCGCCGCGGGCGTGTGCCCAGAAGCCCGACGGCGCGCAGGGCGAAGCGCCGGTGGAGACCGTGGCGCTCCAGGGCCAGGGCCAGGATGAAGCCCCCCAGGAAGAGCAGGAGGATCTCGGGGAAATAGCGTGGCGCCACCTCGGCGGCGGGAAGCGCTCCCAGGGCGGGCAGGAGCAGGGCCGGAAGCAGGGAGGCGACCGGAAGGGGCACCGCCCCCGTGAGCCAGGCCGCCGCCGTGGCGCCGGCGGTCCCGGCCGTGGCCACCGCCTCGGAGGAGAGTCCTCCGGCGCGGGCCAGGAGAGCCGCGGCGGCGCCGCAGACCAGGACCGAGGCGAGGCGGAGCCCGCGGTGGCGGGCGGCCGGAAGTCCGGGCGAATCCGGGGAGACCATGGGCGTCGCAGGGCGGGCGGCGCCCTGGCCGGGGGCTCGCCGCGGGGTCATCCTAGGACGTTCCCCTCGGGATCCGGCCGCCCATGTCCGTCCTCGACCGCGCCTTCGCCGCCGCCATGCCCCTGGTGCCGCGGCCTGTGCTCCGGCGCCTGAGCCGCCGCTACATCGCCGGCGAAGAGCGCGAACCCGCCCTCCGCCTCGGCCGTTCCCTCCAGGCCGCGGGCTACCGTGTGACCTACGACGTCCTGGGCGAAGCGGTCCGGGACCGGGCCATGGTCGAGGCCGCGGTGCGCGAGTACGAGGAGCTCCTGGCCGAGCTCAGGACCCGAGGGCTGGAAGCCAACGTCTCCCTGAAGCCGACGCAGATGGGTCTCGACCTCGACGAGGATCTCTGCTTCGAGAGCGTCGCCCGCATCACCCGGTGCGCGCGCGAGGCCGAGGGCTTCGTCCGCTTCGAGATGGAGGACTCCCCCACGCTGGAGCCGACCCTGCGCGTCTTCCGCCGCCTGCGCGCGGAGTTCGGAGGGACGGTCGGCTGCGTCCTCCAGGCGCGGCTGTACCGCTGCGCGGACGACGCCCGGGCCCTCCTCCAGGAGCCCGGCCCCCTGAACGTCCGGGTGGTCAAGGGCATCTACGTGGAACCGCCCGAGATCGCCTGGCCGGACGGCCCCGAGGTGAACCGGAGCTATCTGGAGACCTGCCGTCTGCTCCTGGAGGGAGGCGCCTTCG
>JALUUN010000600.1 GCA_027021325.1 Planctomycetota bacterium | reverse complement strand
CGGATCCTGGGCGCAGAGGACCAGGCGGGCGCCGAGGCCGCGAAAGAGCGGGTCGTCGAGGATGGCGTCCACGCCGTAGGGCCCGAGCAGGCCGTCCCCCATCTCCAGGACCAGGTGGCCCGGGCGCTGGCGGGCGAGAAAGGCGAGGATCGAAGCCGCGGCGCCGGGCGCGCTCCGCGGGCAGGTGGTCACGACGCCGAAGTCCACGAAGGAGGCGACCGGGCGGGCACCGGCGTCGGCCATCTGCAGGAGGTCCTGGCGCGAAGCGACGCCGGTGAGCTTGCCGGCGGCGACGCTCAGGCCGCGGCGGCGCAGAGCGGCAACCAGAGCCGCCGCGGCGGTGGTCTTGCCCGCGTGCATGGAGGTCCCGAGGAGGACCGTGGCCGGCGGCCAGGAAGCCGGCGGCTCCTCCGGCGCCAGCGCCACGTCCTGGATGCTCGCGGGCAGGCCGCGCCGGCTGCCGGCCACGGGGAAGCGCAGGACCACGCCCAGGACCTCGAGGGTGAAGGGGGCGCCGAGGCCCGGCACCTCCTCGGCTCCGGTGCCCAGGACGCCGCCCCGGTTCAGGAGCTGGAGGCGGTCGCCGGGCCGCACCGCCTCGGGCACGCGGCCGCTGTAGCCGCGGGTCGCCTGGCGGTGGCCGAGGGCACCGAGAAGGACATCGCCGGGGTGCAGGCGCACGAGTCGCCCCTGGATGTCCTCGAGCTCGGCGTACTCCTCCTTGGCGTCCAGGACCCGGGCGGCGACGACGGTCCCGGCCCGCGCGGGGATCTCCTCGCCCAGGACCACGGAGGGGCCGGGCCGCAGGCGGGCGCAGACCGCCGCCACCTTGTCCACGGGCTGGCGCTTCAGCACGGCGTCCCCTCCCCGGCCCGGGCATGCAGACGGGCCGGTTCGGCGAGGACCCGGGCCAGGGTCGCGTAGCCCCGGGCGTCGGTGTCGGGAACGGGAACCTCGCCGTAGCGCGCCGCCGAGGCTGCATGCAGGCTCCACGGCGAAGCCACGCCGCTCACCTCGACGCGGCCCGGCGCGAGTTCGAGGACGACCTCGCCGGTCACCCGCTCCTGGGTCGAGGCCATCAGCGCCTCGACGTCGCGCTGGAAGGGGTCGAAGTCCAGGCCCTGGTGGACGCGCTGGCCGTAGACCTCGGCCAGGTGGTCCTTCCAGAAGCGCTGTTCCTCGGTGAGGACCAGCTTCTCCAGTTCACGGTGGGCCTCGATCAGCGCGCAGGCAGCCGGCGCCTCGAAGGCGATGCGGCCCTTGATCCCGAGGAGGGTGTCGCCGAGGTGATAGCCGCGGCCGATGCCGAGGGCCCCGAGCTCCCGGTTCAGGCGCTCGATCAATGCCACCGGCGCATGACGCCGTCCGTTCCAGGCGACGGGTACCCCGGCCTCGAAGCCGAGCCGCGCCCGCCGCGCAGGACCGCCGGCGCCGCGGGTCCAGATCCAGGCCTCCTCGGGCAGGGGCTCGGTCGTCCCGTCGAGCTCGCCGCCGCCCAGGGTCAGACCCCAGAGGCCGCGGTTCACCGAGTAGCGGCCGCCCGAGGGCGGAAGCGGCAGGCCCCGTTCCTCCAGCCAGGCGCGCTGCACGGCCCGGGACGGCGCCTCCTCGCGTACCGGCGCCAGGACCCGGAGACCTGGAGCGCAGGCGTGCAGCGCCGCCTCGAAGCGGATCTGGTCGTTGCCCGCTCCGGTGCAGCCGTGGGCGACGGCGTCGAAGCCGCCCTCCAGCCCGTGGCGTGCGAGCGCCCGGGCCTGGAGGCCGCGTTCGGCACCGACGCAGAGCGGGTAGCGCCCGCCGCGCAGGACATTCCCGGCCAGGAGCCAGCGCAGGACCCGCTCCCACAGCTCCCGGCGCGCGTCCACGAGGCGGTGGTCGGCGGCGCCGAGGGCGAGGGCCCGCTCTTCGAGGACGCGATCCTCGCCGGGTTCGAGACCGCCGCAGTCCACGGTCAGGCTGTGGACCTCGTGGCCGGCGGCGGCGAGGCGGGCGAGGATCCAGGAGGTATCGAGGCCGCCGGAGAAGGCGAGGAGGATGCGCATGGTCGGGAGGCTGAGGAAGGCCAGCCGGAAGGTCTGCAGGAACCGGCAGGCCGGGAAGGAGGAAGGCTTCCGGGCGGGGCGCCGCCGGCTCAGGCCCCAAGCCAGCGGCGCAGGGTCCTGAGCACCCTGCGCCCGGCGGCGGCACTGCGCACGGCGACGAAGACCGTGTCGTCTCCGGCGACGGTCCCGGCGACGCCGGAGGGGGCCTCCGCCTCGAAGGCACGGGCCACGGCGCTCGCTGCCCCCGGCTCGCAATGGACGACCACCAGATGGGGCCCGGCGGCCTCGGCCCCGCGCAACAGCGGCTGGAGCTGGCCGAGCGGCGTCACCGCCTCCTCCTCGCGCAGGACGTAGACCCCGTCCTGCTTGGCGGCGTGCAGCGCCCGCAGGTCCCGGCTGATGGCCGGCTGCGTGGCCTGCACGCCGCGCCGGGCGAGCTCGGCGAGGAGTTGCTCCTGGCTGCGGATCCCGCCCGCGGCGACGAGACGGCGCACGAGCTGGCGGCGGGCGGTCGTGGAGGCGGGCACGGGCGATAGAATAGATATTCGATTTCATGTGTCAATATTCCCTCTGGGGCCGGCCCTCCGGGACGCCATCCTGGAAGCGTGGCTCCGCCCCTCGCCGACCATCAGCTGCGCGTCCTGCGCCTCCTGGAGGCGGTGGTTCCCGCCGGCGAGGAGGAAGCCGGCTTCCTGCGCCGGATCCGCGACTTCGTCTGCCTGGAGCCCCTCTGGTGGTACCGGGAGACCCTCCCCGGTCACGTCACCGGCAGTGCCTTCGTCGTGGACCCGGCCCTGGAGCGGGTGCTCCTCCTGCGCCACCGGATCCTGGACCGCTGGCTCCAGCCCGGCGGTCACGACCAGGGCGAGCGGGACCCCGCGTGCACCGCCCTGCGCGAAGCCCGCGAGGAGAGCGGGCTGCGGAGCCTCGCCTTCTTCGGCGGCCGCGCCGCTGTCTTCGACCTGGACGTCCACTCGATCCCCGCCCGCGGGCCCATGCCTGCCCACGAGCACCTGGACCTGCGCTTCCTTCTGACCGCCGACCCTGCGGAGCCCCTGCGCCCCGGACCCGGCGAGAGCGCCGAACTCGCCTGGGTCTCCTGGGAGGAGATCCCCGAGCGCATGCCGGAAGCCGGTGCGCGCCGGGTACAGGCGAAGCTCGCCGCGATCCGCGCTCAGCTGCCCGGCGGCAGGTCCTCGAAGTAGCCGGCGAGATGGACGCGGCGGAGGAAGGCCTGGCGGCCGTCGCCGACGAACTCATACTGGAACCAGAGCTCGTGGCCGGGGCCGAGGACGACACCGGTCTCCCAACTCAGGGCGCCGGGGATCAAGGGGTAGTTGCCGAAGCCGCGGCCTCCGTCCACCCGCGGCTCGTGGGGCAGCTCCCAGAGGCGGGCGTCGAGGATCACCCGCAGGCTCTCCGGGCCGCGGTCCTCCAGCCACAGGCGGTCCTTCGCCTGGGGCTGCTGCTCGGGGTACTCCTCGTGACAGAGGGTGCGGAGGTCGGTGAGCACGAAGCGTCTGCCCTCGGGCACGCGCAGGAGCCTCTCCGGACGGCGGCTGCCGACGACCAGGGTATCCCACCAGGGCTCCTTCGTCGGCGGCCGGAAGACCAGGGTCGTCACGCCCTCCTGAGGCTGGACGACGATGGGCTCCTGGGGAAGAGCGGCAGCAGGCGCGGAACCGGCCGGACGGGCCCAGCCGAGGAGGGCGCCGAGGCCGAGGGCAGGGAGGAGGATCTGGTGCAGGGCAGGCATGGCAGGGTCTTCGGGGTCGGCGGGGGGCCTCTGTCGGGACGGGCGCGGCCGGGCGGGACTTCCCGGCCACACCGCGGCCGGTCTGTGGCATGCTACCGCCATGCCTCTCCAACCCGGCGCCGCCGCCGAAGCCGATCTCGAAGCCTGCCCCGCCGCGGGCGCCCGGCCGCGCCTGCGTTTCCTGGGCCGCGATCCGGCTCCCCCCTTCCTCGTCCGGACCGCCCGCACCCTGCTCGAGGAGAGCCGCGACCTGGCCGGCCTCGCCGTCGCCCTGCCCGGGGGCCGGGCCGGGCGGCTGCTGGAGGAGGCCCTGGTCGAGGAGCTGCGGGGCCCGTGGACGCCGCCGCGGCTGACGACCCTCGGCGCCCTCACCGACGTCCTGCTCCCCGCCCGGCGGCGGATCGCCTCCCGCGCCGAGCGCGAGCTCCTCTGGGCCCGGGCCCTGGAGGGTCTCGACGAGGACCTGCGCGCCGCCCTGGTCCCCCACCCGCCCTCCGGGGAGGGCTGGGCGGTCTGGCTCCCCTGGGCGCGGGCCCTGCGCGGGCTCCATGCCGAACTGGCCCCGGCCGGCCTCGACTTCCAGGCCGTCCTGGACCGCCTGGGGAACGCGCCCCGGGCCGAGCGGCGGCGCTGGCAGGCCCTCGCCGCCGTCCAGGAGGCCTGGCGCGGGCTTCTCGAGGAGGCCGGAGCCGCCGACCCCCACGAGGACCGCCTCGCACGGCTCCGGGATCCGCAGTGGGCACCGGAGATCGAGGGCGTCGTGATCGTCGGCGCCGCCGAGATCCCGCCGCTGACCCGCCGCGTCCTCCAGGCCTGGGCCGCCGGCGGCCGCCGCCTCGAGGCCTGGATCCAGGCCCCAGAGGAGGAGGGCCCGGACCTCGACGCCTGGGGCACGCCGAGGCCGGAAGCCTGGGCGGAACGTCCCCTGGACCTTTCCCCGGAAGCCTGGGAGGTCCTGCCCGGGCCCGGCGAACTGGCCCGGCAGGCCGCAGCGACCCTGGCCCGCTGGCGCACGGAACGCCCGCCGGAGGAGATCACCCTGGGGCTCGCGGATCCGGGACTGCTGCGCCTCCTGGAGGCGGCGGCGGAGGCGGTCCGCCTGCCCCTCCACCGACCCGGCGGCCGTCCCCTCGTCGAACACCCCTGGCTGCGCCTCCTGGAGGCGGCGGCGCGCTTTCTCGAAGGGCGGCGCACCGAGGCGGCGGCGGCCCTGCTCCGGCACCCTCTGCTCGCGGCCGAGGCTCCCGGGCGCGACCTGGAGGAGCGGAGCGCCCGCGCCGGCCTCGCCCGGCTGGCCGAAGGGCCGCAGGCCCTCCCCGGCGATCCTCGCCTGCGCGAGGCCTGCGAACACCTGGAGAAGCGGCTCCGGGGCCTGCCCCGGCGGAGCGCCCCGCTCTCGGAGCAGGTCCGCGCCCTGGGCTCCTGGCTCCGCTCCCGCCTGCCGGACCGGCCGCTTGCGCCCGGCGAGCCCGACGCCGAGGCGGCCCGCCTCCTGGCGCGGAGGCTGGAGATCCTGACCGAGGCGGCGCGCCGCGCCGGCGACCCCGAGGCGGAGCCGGCCCGGGCCGCGGCCTGGATCCTGGAGGAACTCCGGAGCCAGGCTCTCGGCGAACCCTCGCCGCCCGACGCCGTCGAGGCCCTCGGCTGGCTGGAGCTGGCCCTGGATCCGGCGCCGGCCCTCCTCCTCTGCGGCCTGGACGAGGGGGCGGTGCCGGCACGCCGGCCCCAGACGCCCTTCCTCGGCGAGGCCCTGCGCCGCCGCCTGGGGCTCCCCGGCCCGGAGGAGCGCGCGGCCCGGGACCGCTTCCTCCTGGAGGCCCTGCGCGGGCGCCCGCTCCTCCGCATCCTCTGCTCCCGGCGCAACGCCGAGGGAGAGCGGCGCCTGCCCTCGCGCCTCCTCCTCCAGGGCGGCGGCAGGACGACCGCCGAGCGCCTGGAGCGGGCGCTCCGGGAGACGCCGGCGCCGCGCCGGCCGCCCGGCGAAGGCTCGGTCTGGACGCCGCCGGTGCTCGGGGACTGGACGCTCCCCGACCGCCTGCGCGTCACCGCCTTCCGCGACTGGCTGAGAAGCCCCTACCTCTTCTACCTGCGCCACGTCGAGAAGCTCGAGACCTGGGCGCCCGGCGCCGGCGAACTGGAGCCCATGCTCTTCGGCACCCTGGCCCACGCGGTCCTGGAGGAACTGCGCGATCCGAAGGTCGCCGCGCTTCCCGCCGGCGAACTCTCGGCCTTCCTCCAGGAACGCCTGGACCGGGCCGCGGCCCGGCACCTCGGCCGCGAGCGCTCCCCCGCCGTCGAACTCCAGCTCCTGCACCTGCGCCTGCGCCTGGAGCGCCTGGCCCACCGTCAGGCCGAAGTCCATGGCGAGGGCTGGAGAGTCCACCAGGTCGAGTGGTCGCCGGGGGAGGAAGGCCGGCCCCTGGAGGTGGTGAACGGGGAAGCGGTCCGCCTCACCGGCCGCGTGGACCGGATCGATCTCCACCCGGTGCGCGGCTGCTGGCGCATCCTCGACTACAAGACCGGAGACAAGCCGACCGAGGCCAAGGCCGCCCGCCGGAGGGACGGCTCCT
>JALUUN010000599.1 GCA_027021325.1 Planctomycetota bacterium | reverse complement strand
TCGCCGGCGCGGCTGCCCTCTCCCCAGTAGTCCCGGGCGTGGGCGAGATAGGTCAGGGCCCGGCCATCGCGGGCCTCGCGCAAGGCCTCGACTCCCTGGAGGAAGAGATCCTCGCCCTTGGCGAAGCGTTGTTCCGCCTCCACCCGGGCCTCGGCCAGACCGCTCTGGGCCCGGGCATTCCCGGGGTTCCAGCGCAGGGCCTCGCCGAAGAGAACCACCGCGGCGGCCGGCTCGTCCTCGCTCAGATGCTCGAAGGCCTCCCGAGTGATCATCTCCGAAAGCTGCTCGGCAGCGCGCCGCCGGAGCTCTCCGGTCAGGGGATGCTCGGGCAGGACCTCCTCGGCCCGGTCGAGCCAGGCCAGGGCCTGCTCGGGCTGCTCGAGGTGGATGGCCTCGCGCGCCGCCTCGGCCAGCACCTGGAAGCGGGCCAGCCGGATGCGCTCCTCGAGTTCGGGCCCGGGATGCTCTCCGGCGGCCGCCCGGTACTCGGCCAGGGCCTCGGCGTAGCGTCCCAGGGCGTAGAGGCGGTCTCCCTCCTCCAGGGACCCGCGGTTCAAGGCGGAACAGCCCGCCAGGAGCGCGAGGGCCAGCATGGCGGTGGCGGCCGGACGCATGACGGCATTGTGACGGTTCCCCGGCGGCCTTCCTCCGAGAAAATCCCCTGCCGTGGCCGGCACCCCGCCGCTCCCTCAGGTGGGCAGCCGCTCCGTCGCCAGGAGTCCGAGCCCGGCGAAGGCAAGGACCGGGGCGGTGCCGGCGAGCCAGGGCGAGAGGACCCCGCGGCCGCCGAGATCCCGGCACAGGAAGTCGGCCACGAAGAAGAGGCCACAGAGGAGCAGACCCCGCCCCAGGCCCTCGAGGGAGGAGGAGCGGTCGAAACGCAGGGCGAAGGGAAGGCCGAGGAGGAGGAGGACGAGATGGATCCAGGGCGCGACCCGGGAAGCCCAGAGCAGGGTGGCCGCCTGGCGGTGGTGCGGGTCCCGTTCGAGGAGTTCCTGCAACTGATCGCTGGAGAGGTCCAGAGGCCGCGTCCGGCCGAGATAGGCCAGGAACAGGTCCTGCGGTCCCAGGCCGGGCACGGCCAGTGCCCGCGCCGGCTCCTCGGCAGCGCCCTCCACGAGGGTCCATCCGTCCTCCAGGAGCCAGCGGTCCCCCGACCAGACGGCTTCCCGCGCCCGGGTCAGCCGGTCCCGGCCGTCGGAAAGGATCTCGAAGAGCTCCAGATCCTGGAGACGTGAGGGGCCGGGTCCCCCCGCCAGGTCCCCGCCCGGCAGGAAGCGCCCGGCGCGCAGCCTCTGGTCCTCCGGCCCGCGCGCCCAGAGATCCGCCAGCTCCCAGGGCCGCTGGTTCAGGAGGCGCCGTTCCAGGGCCTCGCGCTGCGCCTGCAGGGACGGCAGCACCCCCTCGCGCACGGCCTGGATGCCGGCCGCCGCCAGGGCCGCGCCCAGATACAGGGGCAGGAAGGCCCGCAGGGTGGAACGGCCGGCACCGAGCATGGGGATCCACTCCCGGGCGCGCTGCAGGAGGAGCACGGTTCCCAGCCCTGCCAGAAGCGTGGCGTAGGGGCCGAAGGTCGCCAGGAGGAAGAGGACCTGGAGGCCGTAGAGGCGCAGGACCTGCCCCGCGACCGGGCCCTGGAGGGCCGCCGACTCACCGATCTCGTCGAGGTGGCCGAGGAAGTCGAGGACCGTGATCAGCCCGAGGAGGGCGCCCGCCGAGAGCAGCCAGGTCAGGAGGAAGGTCCTCAGGACGTAGCGGTCGAGGAGGCCCATCTCAGGCCGCCGGCCGCGGCAGGCGGGACAGGAGGAAGAGAAAGGCCAGGAGACCGGCCACCGGCAGCCCCGCGGCGCTCCACGGCGCGAGACTGCCGCCCTTCTGCAGGGCATCACCCAGGTAGAAGAGGGGGAAGAAGATCAGGAGAACGACGCCAAGGCTGACGGCGAAGGCCGGCAGGAAGCCGCCGCGGCGCAGGCGCCGTCCCAGGGCGGCACCGAGCAGCGCCAGGGGCAGGGCGGCCAGGGCCATGCTCCAGCGGCGCCACCAGAGGAACTCGAAGGAGGCGCGGCGGCGCCGGCCCAGGCGCTCCTCCGCGAGCAGACGCCGGATCTCCGAGGAGCGGTAGTCGTCGGGCTTGCGCTGGGAGTCGGGACGGCTGCCGAGACTCTCGAGGTCGATCTGGAACCAGGTGGACGCGGTCCGGGTCGTGCGCAGGCTGTGGGTGCCGGCGGTGCGCGGATCCAGGAAGCGCAGCCCTTCGAGGTGGAAGACGAGCTTCCGCGCGCGCACCGCCATCCGCACCCGGGAGGCGCGCACCCGGAGCGGACCCTGAACGGCCTCCCCGGCGGCCGCCGCAGCGGCCCCCTCCACCCCGGGATCGCCGGGAAAGGCGCGCAGGGCCCCGCCGGTGTCGGCCAGGTAGAGAAGAGCGTCCATGAAGGCGCCGTCGGGGCCGCGCTCCCGCCAGAGGAGGTGGAGCCCCTGGTAGTGCAGTTCGCTGGCCCCGGGATCCGTGTTCTCGAGGGCGGCGAAGCGCAGGCGGTAGCTCACCTCGCGCATGCGCGTGTACACGGCCGGCAGGAGCTCCGCCGAGACCGGGTAGAGGGCCGCGGCCACCAGGAGCCCCGCGCACAGCGCAGGACCCTGGAGGCGCAGGGGCCCGGCCCCGGCGGCGGCCAGGGCCATGGCCTCACCATCGGCGGCCATGCGCCCGTAGACCAGGACCACGGCCACCAGGAGGGTCACCGGCACCAGGTAGGGCAGGGTGTTGCCGACGAGGAGCGGGATCAGGGTCAGCGGCACCCACAGGGGCGCCCCCTGGCTGCGCGAACCGGCCTGGACCGCAGCCCCCAGGGCGACGAGGAACAGAAGGCTCCCGAGGACCAGGAGGAGGTGCTGGCCGATCTCCTTGAGGTAGGCGCGGCCGAGGGTCACGCCTGGATTGTGGGCCGCCCCCGCCCCCGGCGTCCACCGCCGCCGAAGTCGGGCTAGGATGCCGGCCTTGGAAGACCTGCTGGAGGAGAACCTGGCCCGGGTCCGCGGCCTCCTCGGGCCCCGCCGGCCCGAGGAGCCGCGCATCGCCGCGGCCCTGCGGGAGGCCCTCGACGGTCCCGGGCCGGAGAGCGTCCTGCGCCTCGGGCGCGAGCGGACGGTCCTGCGCCTGAGCGGCGGCCGGGTCCTCAAGCTCTACCACCCCCAGCGGCGCGGCGAGGCCCTGCGCCGGCGCCTGCGCACCGCGCCGGCCCTGCGCGAGGCGGCGGTCCTGGCTCCCTGGCATCCGGAGATCCGGGCCGAGCAGACCGGCCCCGCGCTGGGGCTCCTCCTCCGCCCCTGGCTGGAAGGCCGGACCCTGGAGACGGCCCTGCCGGAGGAGGCCGTCGCCGCCGGCGCCGGCCTCGACGCCCTCCTGGCCGCCGGCCTCGTGGATCCGGACCTCTCCCCGCGCGACCTCCTGCTCGCCGGGGACGGCAGGCTCCTGCCCCTGGACGGCGGCCATGCCCGGCGCCTGCCGGGGCCGGCCCCGGCAGCGGCCCGGCGTGCCGCCCTCGTTCTCCTCCTGGCCGGGCTGCCGCCGGAGGCCGCCGCCGCCTGTGCGCCGGTCCTGGCCGAGGCCCTGTCCCTGCCCCGGGCCTGGCGGGCGCAGCTGGAAGCCGGCGCGCGCCGGCACCGTCTCCGGAGCCTCCTGCACCGCCGCCACCGGGCGACGCGGCCGAGTCGCGACCTCGTGACCTGGGGCAGCCGGGGCTGGCGCCGGCGCGGTGTCTCCCTGGACGAAGAGGAGCCGCCGGTCCTCCTCGCCCGGAGCCGGCGGGGTGAGGTCCAGCGCCGCGGCGCCACGGTCTGGAAGCGCTGGCGTCGCGGGGCCGGCCTCCTGCGCCGCGGCCTCGGCGGCGGCCCCGGCCTGCGCGCCTGGAGGAACCACCTGCTCCTGGAGCAGGCCGGGATGCCCGTGGCCCGGGGGCTGGCGTGGCGCCGCGAAGCCGGCGGGGAGACCCTGGTCCGGGCCTGGGTCGCCGGCCGCCCTCCGGGGCCGGACGAACTGGCGGCCGTGGCCCGCTGGCTCGGCCGCCTCCATGACCTCGGCCTGGGCCACCGCGACCCCAAGGCCGCGAACTTCCTCCTCGACGAGGCCGGAAGGGCAGTCCTCCTGGACGCCGACGGCCTGGAGGCGCCGCTGCGCCGGCCCGGCCGTGACCTCGGCCGGCTCCTGGCCGAGGCGTCTCCGGCTCGGGAAGACCTCCTGATCCGGGCCTGGCGGAGCGCCGGCGGTCCCGGCGGCCAGGAGGCGGAGGCGAAGCGCCGGGCACGGGCCTTCCGGAGGCTCCTGGCCTCCTGCGCCCCTACCAGGGCCGGTTCCGGCGCATCGCCGCCAGAAGTTCCATCCCCACGGCCAGGCTGAAGCCCGCCGCCAGTCCCAGGACGCCGCAGAAGAGCAGGACGCCGGCCAGGGTCGGAACCGGCTTCGCCTTGTCCGCGGTCGCCAGGCGGGAATCGTCGAAGTAGGTGAACTCCAGGCCGCGCTCCAGGGTCAGGGCGAGCTCCTCCTCGCGCTGGGTCACGCGATCGAGGTAGTCGCGGGCCTCCTGGATGTCGAGTTCCAGCTCCTCCTGGCGCTGACGCCAGCCGGGGATCTCGGCCAGACGCGCCTCGATCTCTGCGAGCCGGGCCTCCAGGACCTGACGGCGCGGCGCCACGGTCCTCGCCGAGAGCTCGACGTCCACCAGCTGCTGGGTGATGGACTGGGCCAGCTGGTCCGGAGCGAGCTGGGTGCTGGCGTGCAGCATCTCCTGCTCGGCCTCGGTGCGCACCAAGTCCTCCGCCACGGCCAGTTCGGCCAGCCTGGCCTTCACCTGGGGATGCTCGTCGGTGTACTTGATGCGCAGTTCCGCCAGCTCGGTCTGGACCTGGGTGACCTGCTGGAGAGCCTTCTCGTAGGCCTCGTTGCGCTGCAGGGTCTCGCTTCGGCGCTCCAGTTCCGGGCGCTCCGCCAGCTGGCGCTCCAGTTCCGCACGCTTCTCGGCGGAGGAGGCCTCCTCCTGCTCCAGCTGCAGGAGCTGGTCCTGGATCCGGGTGCGCGCGTCCAGGAGCAGGGACTGCTCGGCGTCCAGGTCCGGGGCACCGATCTCCTGCAGCCAGGCGGCGCGGGCGGCCTCCGCCGCCGCCAGGCGTTTCCGGGCCCGCGGGATCTCCTGGCGCAGCACCTCGAGGGTGTTCAGCGGCGCACGCTCCGCCATCTCGTTCATGAGATCGGAGAAGGCGCGGATCGCCTCGTTGGCCACCCGTGCGGCGAACTCGGGGTCCGGGTCGTAGACCGCGATCACCATCTGCTGGGAAGCGTCCACGTCCCCGACCAGGTTCTTGCGCAGGTTGGCGGGATTGACCTCCGGGATCCGCTCGGCGATGCGCTCGAAGACCGCCCCGGAGTTCATCAGACCCATGATCCCGATCCGCACATCCTCGGAGAAGGTGGGGACGATGGGCCCGCCCGGGACGTTCGCGGTCTCGCTCGCCAGGGACAGGCGCGGCGCCTCGCTCGGCACGAAGAGCTTGGCCTCGGCCTTGTAGATCTGGGGCGTCTTGGCCATGTACAGCCAGCCGGCCCCCAGGGATCCCGCCAGGACCAGCAGGACCGTCAGGCGCCGGCGGTACAGCGCTCCCAGGAGGGCGGAGAGGGATTCAGGTCCCATGGACGAGGAGCCCGCTGCCGGCGGGCCGGGGGAGGAAGGCGAGATTGGAGGGCTCGGCGTCCGTCGGCTGGCGGCGCGAGACCAGGATCACGGACTCCATGAGGGCGAGGAGGAACCAGAAGTACTTGATCCACAGGAACATGGCAAACATGTTCTGGATGAGGATGACGCCCGAGGCGAGGATCACCCCGACCACCCACTCGCGGTCCTCGGGATGATGGGGCCGGAGCAGGACCCAGAAGAGCCGCAGGCTGAGGCCGGCCCCGAGGAGGCCGAAGACCGTCAGGCCGGCGATCCCCAGTTCGGCGGCGATCTGCAGATAGGTGTTGTGGACCTCGAGGTGATAGGGGTTGAAGTAGTCGATCATCCCGCCCACACCGCGCCCGATCCAGGGCTCGTAGAGAAAGGACTGGGCGGCAATGGCATCCATGTGCCAGCGGAAGTCCGCCGAGGAGACGTTGAACTCCTTGACGATCTCGTAGAGCTTCTGGAGGACCCCGGTTTCCAGGCCGGCGGCGACGACGGCACCCCAGCTCAGGAAGTAGGGGACGGCGATCCTGGGCCAGCGGACCACGGGGATGAAGAAATGGGTCACCGCCAGGCCGAGCCAGGTGGAACGCGACCAGGTCACGATGCAGCCCAGACAGATCCAGAACCAGGCGGCCATGTAGTAGAGACGCCGGCTCCGGGAGAGCTGGCCGGCCGGGCGCGTGAAGAACCAGGCCAGGAGGGTGGCCGTGGATCCC
>JALUUN010000598.1 GCA_027021325.1 Planctomycetota bacterium | reverse complement strand
GCCCTCGCGCACGCGCCGGACCTGGCTCAAGGGCGTCCGGTACAGGCCCTCGGGCACCTCCTCGCGGAAGGCCCGGTACAGGGCCTTGGGCTCCAGGAACAGGACCGGGTCGGGATCCTCGATCGAGGCGATCAACAGGCCCTTGGCGTCCGCCGGCGTCGAAGGAACGACCACCTTGAGGCCCGGGGTGTGGGCGAAGTAGGCCTCGCCGGACTGGCTGTGGTAGAGGCCGCCCCGGATGCCGCCGCCGTAGGGCGTGCGGATCACCATGGGCACCGTGTACTGGCCGCCGCTTCGGAAGCGCATCTTCGCCGCCTCCGACACGATCTGGTCGAAAGCAGGGAAGATGAAGTCCTGGAACTGGATCTCGCAGACCGGGAGCATCCCGTTCAGGGCGAGGCCGATGCCGACACCGACGATCCCATCCTCGCTGAGGGGCGTGTCGAAGCAGCGCTCCTCGCCGAACTCCTCGGTGAGCCCCTCGGTGGCCAGGAACACGCCGCCCTTGGGGCCGACGTCCTCGCCCATGACCAGGACCCTCTCGTCCTCGCGCATCTTGCTGCGCAGGGCGTCGTTGATGGCCTGAACCAGTGTGAGTTCGGTCACAGCGGAAACTCTCCTTCCTCGTTGACGGCCTCGTCCCGCGAGGCGTAGTGCTGGACACACCAGTCGCGCTGCCGCTCCAGGTGCGGCGGCATCACGGCGTAGACGTCGGTGAAGATCGTGGACAGCGGCGGCCGCGGCCTGGCCTCGGCCTTGCGCGCTGCCTCGGCCATGGTCTCGGCCATCTCCTGATCCATGGCCTCGACGTCCTCCGGGGTCAGGACGCCCTCCGACAAGAGGTATTCCCGGAAGCGGCGCAGGGGATCCTTCTGCTCCCACTCTGCCAGCAGAGCCGGATCCACGTACTTCGAGGGGTCATCACTGGTCGAATGGCCGCCCATGCGCATGGTCACCGCCTCGACCAGGGTCGCTCCCTTGCCCTCCCGGGCGCGCTTCACCGCCTTCCGCACCTCCGAATACACGGCCAGGATGTCGTTGCCGTCCACCTGCACCCCGGGGATGCCATAGGCCTCGCCCTTGACGGCGATGGACTCGCTGGCCGTCTGCCGGCTGAGGGGGCAGCTGATGGCCCACTGGTTGTTCTGGCACAGAAAGACCACCGGCGCCTTGTACACCCCGGCGAAATTCATGCCGGAATGGAAGCCGCAGGAAGAGGTGCCGCCGTCCCCGAAACTCGCCAGGCAGACGCCCTTCTCGCCGCGCATGCGCATGGCCATGGCGATCCCCACGGCGTGGGGGATGTGGGTGCCGATCGGACTGCTGATGCTGAGCCAGCGGATCGGCTCGCGGAAGGTGAAGTGCACCGGCATCTGACGACCGCGCGCGTTGTCCTCCGCGTTGCCGTACTGGGTGTCCATCATGGCTTCGACGGAGACCCCGTGGTAGAAGGCCATGCCGAAGTCGCGGTAGCTCGGCGCCAGCCAGTCGGTCTCCGGATCCAGAGCGGCGGCGGCGCCGACGGAGACCGCTTCGACCCCCAGGTTGGGGATGGAGAAACCGATGCGGCCGGTGCGCTGCAGCTTCATGCAGCGGTCGTCGAAGGCGCGGGTGGCGACCATCGCACGGTACATGCGCAGCAGCACATCCTTGCTGATGCGCGGCGCCTTGCCGACCTTGCGTCCCGCAGGATCGAGAATCTGGAGGGTGGAAGTCATGATGCGGACAGGCGGCTGAGAAGGAAGTGCTCGGCAGCCTTGTAGGAAGAGCGGACCAGGGGACCCGAGGCGCAGAAGGCGAAGCCGTACTCCTCCTCCGCCACCCGTTTCCA
Source organism: Planctomycetota bacterium (assembly GCA_027021325.1). Lineage (GTDB taxonomy): Bacteria > Planctomycetota > UBA1135 > UBA1135 > UBA1135 > JALUUN01. The sequence goes on along the minus strand of JALUUN010000598.1, from coordinate 1,893 downwards.
CTCCTGGAACTCCGACGGCGGGAGGAAGCGCTCGACGGGCAGATGGCGGCTGGTCGGCCGCAGGTACTGCCCCAGGGTCAGGATCTCGACGCCGGCGGCGCGCAGGTCGGCCATGGCCCGGCGGACCTCGGCGCCGGTCTCGCCAAGCCCGAGCATCAGGGAGCTCTTCGTGATCACGCCGGGCCGGTAGCGCTTCGCCTCGGCCAGCACCGCGAGGGACTGGTCGTAGCGGGCGCGCACGTCGCGCACGCGACGGTGCAGGCGCTCCACGGTCTCCAGGTTGTGGGCGAAGACGTGGACGCCGCTGTCACACAGGGTGTGGATGCAGTCGTGCCGCCCCTGGAAGTCCGGTACCAGGGTCTCCACCAGGACCTCGGGGCCGGTCTCGCGAATGGCGCGCACGCAGGCGGCGTAGTGCCCGGCGCCGAGGTCCGGCAGGTCGTCCCGGTCCACGGAGGTGAGGACGATGTAGCGGACGCCGAGAATCGAGGCCGCCTGCCCCACCTTCTCCGGCTCCCGGGGATCCACCCAGCCACGCGGATCCCCGGTCTTCACGGCGCAGAAACGGCAGCCGCGGGTGCAGACGTCCCCGAGGACCATCAGGGTCAGGGTGCCAGCGCCCCAGCACTCGCCGAGATTGGGGCAGCGCGCCTCCTCGCACACGGTGTACAAACCGCGCTCCCGGAGCATGTTGCGCAGCCCGGCGACCTCCTCCCCCTGGGGGAGGCGCATCTTCAGCCAGGGCGGTTTGGGAGCGGTTCGGGGCACGGAAGGAGGCGGGCCGGAACCCGGATTCTAGCCCCGCCCCCGGACTCAGGCGAACTGCTCCAGGAGCTCCGCGTGGCGTCCGGCGCGCAGCTTCTCGAGGGCGGCCTTCTGGATCTGCCGCACCCGCTCCAGACTGACCCCCATCTCCTCGCCGACCTCGGCCAGGGTCCGCGGACGTTCGCCGCGGAGACCGAAGCGCAGCTCGAGGATGCGCTGTTCGCGCAGGGACAGGCCGTGAAGGGCTTCCTGGAGATGGTTCACGAGGGCACGGCTCTCGGCATCGCCGTCCACCGTCTCCTCCGGCGGCGCGACCTCTCCTTCGACGAGGCAGGCCAGGCTCTCCCCGTCCTCGCCCGCGGTCAGGGCCCGGTCCAGGCTCAGGGTGAAGCGGTTGCCGGTGAGGGCCGAGACCACGAGATCCTCGGGCACGCCACTGGCGCGGCTGAGGGCCACGGGATCGCGCAGTCCTTCCTCCACCGAGCCGGCGGCGTCGTGGATCTTCTTCATCGCCTTCTGGATGTAGGCCGGCACGCGCACCGTGCGGCTCTGGTTGTAGATGGCGTTGAGGAAGGCCTGGTTGACCCAGTAGGCCGCGTAGGTGCGGAAGCGGACGCCGCGCTCGTAATCGAAGTTCTCCACCGCCCGGAACAGGCTGGCGTTGGCCTCCTGGACCAGATCCTCGACCGGGACGGCCACGTGCCGGTAGCGCTCGAGGAGGCGCAGGACGAGCCCCAGGTTGCGCTCCACGAGTTCGTTGCGGATCCGCTGGAACTCCTGGGTCCGGGTGCGGATCCGCCGGCGAAGCCCGGGGGCGACGGCGGCCGGGGCACAGGCATAGCAGAGACGCTCGCGTCCCGGCACGCAGGACATGCAGTCCGCCCCCTGGCCGAGGGTATCCAGGGAGACCCGCTCGGGATCGAGGCCCGCCGCCGCCAGGGCGCGCCGCAGCCGGATCCGGGCCAGGTCCAGGGCCATGCAGAAGCGCAGTTCCTCCTCGCGGTCGAGGGCCGGGATGCGCTGGACCTCGCGCCGGAACCAGGCCAGGGGGTCGCGACTCCGGAGGGGCGCAGCGGAAGAGGCGCCGCGGGGGAACCGGCAGAGGATCTCGGCCTCCTGCTCGTCGAG
>JALUUN010000597.1 GCA_027021325.1 Planctomycetota bacterium | reverse complement strand
GGGCCAGGGTCTCGGCCTGGGCACGGCAATCCCCCGCACCGGGCTCGAAGAGAGCCGTCAGTTCCTCGAAAGCGAGGCTGCCGCGGCCGGCGAGCGCCGGCCGCCAGCGGTCCTGGGTGCCTGCCGTCATGCCCTGCAGTCCTCCTCTACCCCTTCTTACGGACGAGGCCAGGGAGATTCCGCTAGTCTTTTGATGCTCTTTTCGGCCGAAAGGTTCCCGGCGGGGGTGCTGCCCGGACTGGAGGGGCGTCCTGGGAGGGCCCCAGGCATGGCGAAGCCGCGGGTTCGCCCGGAAGCCCCGGCGCCGACAAAGATATTTCTTAGACTCTAGCCGGAGTCCCGGTCCCGCCGCCAGGCCTCCTGGATCCGGCGCAGGCGCTCCCAGGCCTGGATCGGTGGCAGGCCATCCAGGTCCAGGTCCAGGAGGTCCTCCAGGAGGTCCTGGACCTCGGGCCGCACCGCGCCCTCCGGCAGGTCGAAGAGCCCTGGCTGCCAGACCTCCGGCGCCGCCGGGGCGGCCTGCAGGATTCTCCGGCTGAGATCCTCCTCCTCCCGCTCCAGGCGGGCGAGGACCTCCCGGGCCCGCTCCAGGACCCCCGGCGGCAGGCCCGCCAGCCGCGCCACGTGGATGCCGTAGCTGCGGTCGCTGCCCCCCTCCTCGATCCGGTGCAGGAACACCACCTCCTCGCCCCACTCGCGCACCGCCACGTTCAGGTTCCGCGCCCGCGGCAGGGCCTCGGCGAGATCCACGAGCTGGTGGTAGTGGGTAGCGAAGAGGCAGCGGGCCCGGAGGCGGTCGTGCACCTCCTCGCAGACCGCCCAGGCGATGGCCAGGCCGTCGAAGGTCGAGGTCCCGCGACCGACCTCGTCCAGAAGCAGCAGGCTGCGGGAAGTGGCGTTGCGCAGGATGTTGGCGGTCTCGACCATCTCCACCATGAAGGTGCTGGCGCCGCGGCCGATGTCGTCGCCGCTCCCCAGGCGGGTGAAGATCCGGTCGGCCAGCCCGAGACGCGCCCGCCGCGCCGGCACGAAGGAGCCCATCTGCGCCAGCAAGACGATCAGGGCGGTCTGACGCAGCCAGGTGGACTTGCCCGACATGTTCGGGCCGGTCAGGACCACGAGCCGGCTGTCGGCGTCGAGGCGCGTGTCGTTGGGAACGAAGGGCTCCTCGTCGAGGAGGGCCTCCACCACCGGGTGCCGCCCGTCCTCGATGAGCAGGACATCCTCGTCCCTCTCACCGGGCGCCACGATCTCGGGACGGATGTAGGCGCGCTCCACGGCCACCCGTGCCAGGGACTGCAGAACGTCGAGGCAGGCAACGGCCGCCGCCGTTGCCTGGATCCTCGGCAGCTCCCCGGCCGCCGCCTGGCGCAAGACCAGGAAGACCTCGTACTCCAGATCGCGGAGCTTCTCCTCCGCGCCGACCACGCGTGCCTCGTACTCCTTGAGCTCCGGCGTGATGTAGCGCTCGGCGTTCTTCAGGGTCTGCTTGCGCTGGTAGTCCTCGGGCACCTGGCCGCGCCAGGAGTTCGTGACCTCCAGGTAGTAGCCGAAGACCTTGTTGAATCCGACCTTGAGGTTCGGGATGCCGGTGCGCTCGATCTCACGCTGCTGCAAGGCCAGCAGGTGCTCCTTGCCTCCGCGCGCCAGGCCGCGCAGCTCGTCGATCTCCGCCGAGAAGCCCTCCCGGACGAGGCCGCCTTCCTTGAGGGCCAGGGGCGGATCCTCGACCAGGGTGCGCCGGATGCGCTCCACCAGTTCGCGGCAGGGATCGAGGGCGGAGCGCAACTCCACGAGCAGGGGCGCGGAGCAGGACGCCAGGGCCTCCTCCAGAGCCGGCACCCGCTCCAGGGCCGAGGCCAGGGCGTCCAGGTCGCGGGCGCCGGCACGGCCCGAGGACAGCCGCCCGGCCAGCCGCTCCAGATCCCCCAGCCCGTCGAGGGCCTCCAGCAGGCCCTTGCGGACGCTCCCCTGCTCCACCAGTTCCGCCACCGCCTCCTGGCGGCGCAGGATCGGCTCCGGCTCCAGCAGGGGCTCCAGGATCCAGTCCCGGAGCATGCGCGCGCCCATGGGTGTCCCGGTGCGGTCGAGAACGTGGAGCAGCGTGCCCTCACGGCCGCCGTCCTGCTGGGTGCGCGTCAGTTCGAGGGTCCGGCGCGTGGCCCGGTCGAGGTGCAGATGCCGGGACGGGCGGTGGACCTCCAGGTCGCGGACGTGGGAGAGGGTGTTCTTCTGCGTGTCCCGGAGGTAGTCCAGGAGAGCACCGCAGGCGGCCAGGACCTCCGGCTGGTCCTCGATGCCGAAGGCCTCGAGGGTTCCGACCTGGAGCTGCTCCAGGAGAGCCCGGCGGCCGCGGCCGGCGTCGAAGTGCCAGTCGGGCCGCTCCGTGACCGGAATCTCCTCGCGCTGCAGGAGCCTGAGGAAACCGTCCTCGTCCTCCCCCGGCCGCGCCAGGCACTCGGGAAGGAGGACCTCGGCGGGAGCGATGCGCGCCAGTTCCTCGGCGAAGCGGCTGCGAGGCGCCGAGGAGCAGCGGAAGCGTCCTGTCGAGACGTCGGCCCAGGCAAGACCGAGACCGTCCCCGGCCGCCGCCACGGCCAAGAGGAACAGAGGCTCCGAACCCTCCAGGTTCTCGTCCTCGACCAGGGTGCCCGGGGAAACGACGCGGATCACCTCGCGCTCGACGATGCCCCTGGCCTGC
>JALUUN010000596.1 GCA_027021325.1 Planctomycetota bacterium | reverse complement strand
AGGTACAGCCGCTCCTCGACCTCGTAGGTGTCGAGGTAGGGGTTGGTCGCGAAGATCATCGCGGCGACCCCGTTGGCCATCGGCGTCGAGAAGCTGGTACCAGAGCTGCCGCCGTAACCGCCGCCGAGGCGGGTGGACCAGATGTCCACGGCCGGACCGGTGCAGTCCACGGCGAGGCCGTAGCTCGAGAAGCCGGCCTTGTCGTCGTTCTGGTCGGTGCCGGCGACCACCACCACGTCGGCCCAATCGAAGGACGAGTGGTTCTGGTTCGCGTTGTCGGCAGCGTAGAAGTAGAGACCGCCCTGGCTGCGGACGTAGGCGCCGGTGGTCTGGATGCTCGGCCCCTGCACCCCGCTGTAGGAGGCGCTGATGGTCTTGGCGCCGTTGTCCACGGCCCAGCGCGCCCCCTGCTCGAGGTCGCTGTAGTAGGCGCTGCCGCTGGCGGCGTTGCTCACCCGCACGGGCAGGAGCTGGACGTTCCACGACACGCCGGCGACGCCGATGCCGTTGTTGCCCAGCGCGCCGATGACCCCGGCGACGTGGGTGCCGTGACCGTTGATGTCCTGGATGTCGCCGCCAGCCGTCTGCTCGAGGTCGTCCACGGCGTTGTAGCCGGGCAGCAGGTTGGCCGCGAGGTCGGGGTGCGAGAGGTCCACGCCGGTGTCGGTCCACGCGGCGATGACCGGCGCGGCGTCGGTGATCAGGTCCCAGGCGAGCTCGCTCTGGATGGTCTGGTGGTGCCACTGGTTGCCGTAGTTCGGGTCGTTCGGCACGGTGTTCACCGGGTACACGATCCAGTCGGGCTGGACGTACTCGAACCAGCCGGTGGCCCAGAGCTCACGGGCGAACGCCTCGTCCTCCATGCCCTCGGGCACCCGGACCACGTACTCGCGGACCTCGGGGTAGTGGACGACCAGGGCCGGCGCCAGGAGCTCGGCGGCGAGGCCGTCGGTGTCCGCGTGGGGGCGGGCGATGAGCCGACCGGAGAGCTCGGTCTGGCCGGGCACGTCCACGAAGAGGTGGGCCCAGGGCCAGCTCCGTTCGGGAGCGTCGGCGGCCTGGGGGAGGGAGAGGAGGAGGACGGAGAGGAGGACGTGCATGCTGTGCGAAGGGGTTCCTGGAGGAGTTGCTGGGGTGTCCCAGGCCGGACCGGGGGCCCGCCTGGAAGCCTATCATGGACGGCATGCCCTGCCGCCCGGTTCCTCGTTTCCCCGCAGGATTCGCGCCGTGGACGGCCCTCGCGGCCGTCCTCGCGGCTCTCCTGGCCCTGGAGGCCCTGCTCGGCGCCTCCCACGCCTCCCAGGAGCCCTCCGGGCCCGGCTACACCGACACCCCGCTGCTCCCCGGGAGCCGTTGGCGGGTGCACGACGCGGCCCGGCCCCGGCCCGAGGTGGTCCGTCCCGGCGCCGACTGCGGGGCGCCGCCCAGCGACGCCGTGGTCTTGTTCGACGGCTCCGACCTGGGCGCCTGGTCGCACCGCGACGGCCGCGAGGCCGAGTGGGCCGTCGCGGACGGGGCCTTCGTGGTCGAGCCGGGGTCGGGCGACCTCCGCACCCGCGAGGAGTTCGGCGCCATCCAGCTCCACCTGGAGTGGCGCGCGCCGACCCCGCCGGAGGGCGAGTCGCAGCATCGCGGCAACTCGGGGCTGTTCCTGATGGGCCGCTACGAGGTCCAGATCCTCGACAGCTGGGACAACCCCACCTACGCCGACGGCCAGGCCGCGGCGCTCTACGGCCAGGCGCCGCCGCTGGTGAACGCCTCGCGGCCGCCCGGTGAGTGGCAGAGCTACGACCTCGTCTTCACACCGCCGCGCTTCGACGACGACGGCGGACTGGCCGAGCCCGCCCGCATCACCCTGTTCCACGACGGGGTCGCGGTCCAGGTCCACCAACCCTTCCTCGGCTCGACCGTACACCGGGCGGTGGCCCGCTACGAAGCCCACCCCCCCACCGGTCCCATCGTCCTCCAGGACCACGGCCAGCGCGTCGCCTTCCGCAACGTGTGGGTGCGCCGGCTGCAACCCGCCCCCTGACCGCATGAACCGACTCCTCCGCCCGGGCGCCCTGCGCGCCGCCTGCGCCGGCCTGGCCGCCGCGCTCTTCGCCCTGCCGCCGCTCCCGGCCGGCGTCCTGCCTCCGCTCCAGGAGGGGGCGACGACGGCTGCTCCGGCCAGGACCAGGCCCGAGCCGCCCCAGCACACCCTCCTGTGGCGGGTGGAACGCGAGGACGGCCCGCCCGCCTACCTGTTCGGCACCATCCACGTGCCCGACGACCGGGTCAACGCCCTCCACCCCCAGGTCAAGGAAGTGCTGAACGCCGCCGACGCCATCTACGGCGAGGTCTCGCCCGAGGAGATGGAGGAGGCTCCGAACCTGATCGCCGAGGAAGCGCGGCTGCCCGAGGGACAAACCCTGCACGAACTCCTGCCGGAGGACCTGTGGAACGACCTCGACGAGATCTTCCGGGAGCACTCGCTGCCGCTGCAGCTCTTCGACCGCTTCGAGCCGTTCATGATCTCGGTCACGCTCGAGTCGTTGGACCTCCTGCCCCAGCTGTCCAGTGGCAAGACGCCCCTCGACCTCCGCATCCTGAAGGTGGCCCGCGCCAAGGGCAAGCGGATCGGCGGCGTCGAGCGCGCTGCGGACCAGGTGGACAAACTGGCCAACGCCCTCACCGTCGAGGAACAGGTCCACGCCCTGCGCCTCGCGGTGGACGCCTACCTGGAGACCAAGGCCTCGGCGGGCCTCGCCCCCATCGAGCGCATGATGCGGGCCTGGCTGTCCGGCAGCGAGAAGGCTCTCCTCGCATTGGCCTATGGCCAGTTCGACCCGGCCGACCCCATCCAATACAAGTCGCTGGACGCCCTCCTGTTCCAACGCAACCCGGGCATGGCCGACGCGGTGGACCGACTGCTCCGCGAGTTCCCGGACGACCGTTTCGTGTTCCTGTTCGGTTCCCTGCACTTCGTCGGCCCGGAGAACGTGGTCGAGCTGCTGCGCCGCAAGGGATATCGGGTGACCCGCCTGTTGGCGCCGACGCCGGAGATGGAAGAGGCCTGGCTCCGAGAGGAGGGCCTGGCAGAGGACTGGGAGGCCGCCGTCCGGGTGATGGAGGAGCTCGGCACGATGCCGTCCCCCGTGCCGGAAGCGCCTGCCCCGGCTGCGGCCCCGGAGCCCGCGGGCGCCCCCCGCTGAGCGGGACCCACTCAGAAACTGGGTGCGCAGGGTGTTCTGGACCGCGGCGTGGGTCGACCGCCTCGCGGCACTTCCCGCTGCGAGCGCACCCCTCCCGTCGCGAGCTCCTCCCGGCCTCGATCGGGGTGGCGGCGCCCCACCGGGGCCGCTTCCCACCCCGAGGGGACGCCGATCATGCGCCTCCACACCGAGGAAGACGCGTCGGGAAGGCCGTGGTCACGCCCTTTTCCGGCCAGCACAGTCTGCGTGGCCAGTTTCCACGGCTCATCCGTCCGCGCAGCCGAGCGAGGCCAGAGCGGCGCGCTCGCTCGGTGACCGGGGGATCGCGCTCGCATGCCGGCGGCCCTCGAGGTAGCGGTCCCACCAGCGCCTGCGGAACGCCTCCAGCTCCTCCAGGAGCTCCAGGGCCCGAGGCGCCGCAAGGGTGATGGTCTCACCCGGATCGGCGGCGAGGTCGAACAGTCGCTCCGGCCGGAGGCGCTGGGCGTCCTCGTCCACCTGGAGCACCAGCTTGAGGCTACCGAAATACACCGCGACCCGCTCGATGCGGCCGAACCGGGTCGGCGAGTGCGCCCGCCCCTCCTCGGCGATGACGTGCCCCGCAGGGCGCTCGGTCCCGGCGAGCAGGTCCATCGAATCGCCCATCGGCGGCAGCCCGGCGGCGGAGAGGAAGGTGGAGGTCAGGTCGAGGGTCGTCACAGGGACCTCGACGACGTCCGGCTCGACTCCGTCGCCGCGGATCAGGAGCGGCACGTGGAGGCACTCCTCCCACAGGTCCTCTCCATGCGTGAGCAGGCCGTGCTCCCCGAAACCCTCGCCATGGTCGGCCACCACCGCCAACAGGAAGGGACGGTCGCGCCGGGCCACGACCTGGTCCAGGAGTCGGAACAGCCGACCCAGCTGGTCGTCCAGGTAGGCGAGTTCGCCGTCGTAGAGGTCCTTCGACGCCTCGAGTTCCTCGCGGGAGGCGCGTCCCTCGTCCAGCTCGCGCTGCAGCGCCTCCAGTCGGCGCAGGAAGGCGGTCGGCGAGAGCTCCCCGGCGAACCGTCCGGGGTCGTGCTCCAGGAAGCGGTCGCGCCACTCACCCGGCGGCAGGTAGGGCGCACGTGCGTCCGTGAAGTCCAGGAACAGGAAGAAGGGGCCGTCGGATGCCTCCAGCCGAGCCAGCAGTGCTTCCGCCCGGTCCACCACCTCGGCGGCGACCGGCTCGCTTGGGCGCGTCAGGTCGGCCATCCATGCGGCCACCGAACCCAGCCGAGGCAGTCCCACCCTGCCGAGGGTGGCGCCGAGCCCGGTCTCGTCGGCGGCAGCGAGCACCGCTCGCCCGAAGGAACCCGGCAGGACCAGCGAGTCGTCGTAGAGCTGGAAGCCCTGGTGGAACCCTCGGTCGCGGCGCAGAGAGAAGTCGGCGACCAGACCCGCGCGGCGGTAGCCGGCGGCGCCCAGCCGTACCGCCAGGGTCTCGCGACCGGCGGGCAATCCGGCGAGAGGGCCGATCACGCCATGGCCGCTCGGCGGCACTCCGGTGAAGAGGGAGGCGAGGCTCGGACCGGCGTGGGTGGCGACGCTCTCGGCGCGGGCGAACCGCAGGCCTTCCTCGGCCAGCGCATCCAGGTTCGGGCTGGTCGGCCGTTCGTAGCCGTAGCTGCCGAGGTGGTCGGCGCGCACCGCGTCCAGGACGACGAGCACCAGGTCCGGAGCACTTGGGGCCGCCGCGACGTCCGGTGCGGTGAGATCCCCGATCGCCGCCGGTCGCCCCGGCATCCAGGGTGCGGCCAGGAAGACGAGGGCCGGCAGGACGAGGGCGCGCGAGGAGCGCTCGAACCGGGTCAGGGAATCGTGGGGCACCCGGCCCGCCAGGACGCCGCCCAACACGGCGCCGTCCAAGAACGCGACCAGCACCAGCCCCGCGGCCAACAGGGGAGCCCATTCCGCGGGGACGAGACGCCAGGCGACCTCCGGGAGCAGCACCACGGAGAGCCCCCAGGTGAGGCCGACCACGGCGACCAGACCGCGCGGAGCGGAGCGGAGGACCGCGGCCAGGAGGCAGGCGCCCACGACGAGGAAGGGCAGGGCGGTCCACTCGACCGCCGCGGTCAGGTCCAGCCAGGAGAACTCGCGGACCGCTCCCGTGGTCGGCGGCAGCGCGACCAGCGCGGCGCCGAGCCACGCCCCGGAGAGGCCGGAGGCGAGGAGACGACGGAGGGAAGCCATGGGGCGTGGCGTCCCCGGCACGACTCGAACGTGCGGCCTACGGTTTAGGAAACCGTTGCTCTATCCGGCTGAGCTACGGGGACCGAGGGAATGCTCGCGGCCCATCCTAGCGCGCTCCATCGCCCTCCCTCGGCAGCCGCGCGACGTCGGGCCCCGGAAGGACGGCGGGTTCACGGACGCAACCGACGCGCGTGGAGGTCCCGGTAGGGGTCGCGGGCGAGGGCCAGCCACGGGACGAGCTCCTCCGGGAACGGCGCGGTCTTCGGCGGCAGGGCATGGAACCCCGAGCTCGCCATCACCTTGCGGTACCAGGCCGGGGCCCAGGCGCCGTAGCAGGGATGCGGGCCCGGCTCCCAGGACAGCATCTCCGGGGCGAAGGCGAGACCGACGCGCTCGCAGAGGGCGCGCAGCATCCGCTCCGGCGCGGCGAGGAGGTCGGCCCCTTCCACGACCACCGGGTCGAGCCCGGCGCGCCGCAGCTCGTGGTAGAGCTCGCGCTGGCGCTCGAAACCGAGGTCGGCCCGGTGCAGGGCGCCGAGGTCGTCGCGCAGGGACGGCAACATCTCACGGGGATCGCGGATCAGGAAGACGTTGGCGGTCCGATGCGCGAACGAGACGTCCACGTCCCCCACCAGGTGATGCGCCATGTGCTTGACGAACTGGACCGGCCGCCGGGTCGGGCCCAGGAGGACCTGGTCCACGACCGCGCGCCAGTCCTGGGCCTGGCTGCGGAGCACGACCTCGCGCAGCGGGTGGAGGCGTCCGGTGCGCTTCAGGTACCAGGCGTAGAGCGGTTCGTCCACGCCCTCGGTGTCCGGCCGATTGGCGAAGCTGCGCAGGGTCGCGGTGGACACCGTACGCGGACAGGACCACAGGGAGATGCGGAGGGCGGGCTCCATCGCGAAGTGCTGGGGCGGGAACGAATGGGCAGCGGACGCGGAAGCCCCTAGGAGGTCTTCTTCGCGGCCTTCTTCTTGGCGACCTTCTTCTTGGCCGCCTTCTTCTTCGTGGCCTTCTTCTTGACGGCCTTCTTCTTGGCGACGCGCGGCTTGAACT
>JALUUN010000595.1 GCA_027021325.1 Planctomycetota bacterium | reverse complement strand
CGGCGCTGGACCTCGCCGCCTGATCTCCTGGCCCGGAAGTGATCCAGCGGATGGGGCCAGATTCAGGTCGGGTTCAGTCGACCCGCCCAACGCGCACCCCCTCGATCGACCGCTCCACGTTCGACCGGAACCGCTTCTCCCGCTCCATCTGCTGCGCCTTGTTCATCTTCCGGATGTTCTGGAAGTAGTCCTCCGCCCCCTGGTCGGGGCGCCCACGGTCCCGCTCCACCTCCTCCTCCTGCGGCCGCTCCGCCGCCACCGCACCGAGCGGCGTCCGCCCTCGGTAGAAAGCGAAGTGCCCGTCCTCGCCCCGGGCCACGACCGTCGCCGCTCCCTGGATCCCGTCCGCCACGAAGATGCCCCGCGGGTCCGTCCGTCCGGCCACGAACTCCGGACTCCCGGAACCGACCACGCGAATCTCGACGTCCCGGAGATAGCGGCCGTCGGGGCGATGCACCACCTGCACACGCAGACGCCCGCTCGCCGGATCCTCGCGCACCCTCAGGTCCAGATCGCTGATGAGAACCATCCCCGAGGCGTGAAGACCGCCACTGCGGGCAATCACCAGCCAGGCCCCCGCCTCCGGCAGTTCCAGCGGCACCGAGGTCTCGCGCTCCTCCAGATCAATGCCCTTTCCAAGCTCCACCGTGCGGCGCAGGGCCGGGGCGATTCCGGCCAGGTTCACCGAGGTGATCCCCGACAGGTTCCGCTCCCGCAGATACAAGGTCAGCAGGTCCACTTGATAGACCAGGAGCTCTGCCTCCTCGAGGTTCCGGGACCGGAGTCTCAGATGCGCCGCCTCGCCCGGCCGGGCGCGGGTGATCTCCTCCAGCGCCAGGCGCCGCTCGCGGAAGCCCTCCAGGACCTCGCGCGCATCCGAGAAGAGACGGGCAACCCGCTCGTAGTAGGCACTCGCTTCCTCGATCTCCTGCCGTGCGTGGTGGATCTGCGCCAGGATGTACCAGGCCAGCTCGCGGTTCTCCGACGGCCGCCGCCGGCCGTTCTCGTCCACGAACTCGGACCGCGCAATGGCCTCGAGCAGCTCCATCGCCCGCTGATCCTGGCCGAGATACCACTCCGCCACCGCCTGCGTGTAGCGGAAGGCGTCCGCGTAGCGGGGTTCCCCGAAGCGCTCCCCGAGTTCCTGAGCGAGCAAGGTGGTCGTCGCGTAGTCCTCCAGATCCAGGAAGGCGCTCACCAGATTCAGCCCGGCCTCCGGCGCCAGGGGCGAGCGCGGGTGCAAGGTCAGAAGCCGTTGCAGGAGCAGGATGCCCTCGCGGCGTAGGGCCGGCCCGCTGAGGCCGGCAGCGCGCAGGCTCGGCTCCTTCCACGCCTCCGGCGCCCGCGTCAGGAGCCGGTCCGCCAGAGCCAGCGCGGTCTCCTGGACCACCGGCAGGTCCGGATAGTCCAGCCACAAGCGCTGGATCAGCTCCAGGGAGGCCGGGATCTCGCCGTGAGCCTCCAGGGCGCTGGCCACCTGCAGGTCACGGCCGAAGGTCTCCTCGACCGTCGCCCGGAAGATCAGGAGCGCCCGCTCGAACTCCTCCATCCGCCGGTAGGCCTCGCCCACGGCGACGATCTGATCGAAGGGCAGGGTGAAGCCCGGGTCCTTCTCCTTGAGGACCTCGAAGAAGCGGACGATGCCCTGCGCCTCCCCCTCCCGGATCGCCAGGTCCAGGAGCATCCGGCTGAGTTCGGTCAGGACCTCCTCGCGCAGCAGCGGCTCGAAGTCCCGGAACAGAGCCCCCAGGGCCTCCTGCGCCGCCTCTGTCTCGCCGTCCTCCCAAGCCGCCTTGCCCAGGTGGAACAAGGCGTCAGGCGTGGGCCGCCACGGGTCGGGGCTGGTCTCACCCGGCCGCAGGACGCTCAGCGCGCCGCCTGTATCCCAGGCCTGGCGCGAGGGATCCACCGCGCTCCGCAGCCGCGCCGGCGGCACCTTCCACTCCCCCGGAACCGATCCGAGGACGCGGAAGCGCACCCAGCCGAAGCTCTGCTGGTCCCAAAGCTGGAAGACCAGGGTGCCGCCGGCCCGCTCCCAGGCGCGGAAGCTGCCCTGGACCGTGTCCTCCAGCAGCCGGGTCCCGGCCGGCAACGGCACCTCCAGAACCAGGGGCTCGCTCTCCCGCGCATCGCGGACGCCGGTGTCGTAGGCGACCTCCAGGACCGCCGCCTCGCCGGCGGGCAGGTGGCGGACCTCGTTGCGCCAGGTCTCCTCCGGGCGCCGCAGGACCGAGAAGCCGTCGGGCACCTCGCGTCCGCGGGCGCGGGGCGGCGTGGCGACCAGACGGTGCGCGGTGATGCGCAGGCCCCGGTCCGGGTCCCGAAGCTCGCGGACCTCGCCGAGGCCGCGCAGGACGGCGTGGAAGGTCGGCGCCCCGCGCCCGTCGTAGCGGAACTCGACCCGCACCGGCCCGCTCTCGCCGGGGATCTCCCGCCGCAGGACCACGGGCGGGCCGCCGCCGGGCACCACGATCTCCTCCCAGGCGCCATCCTCGATGCGGACCGCGAGAGACTGGGCGGTGCGCGCCGGCAGGACACGCGTGTGGTAGCGCGCCAGGGCGGTCACCACGAGCCCGCGCACCCGCGGCGGCCACCAGGGGCGGTGCCCGTGCAGCCAGCCGGCGGCGCGCGCCACCTCCGTCTCGTGGCCGCCTGCCGCCTCCAGGGCCAGGACCGCCCGGGCGGTGAGCTCCAGGCCGTTCCGGTTCCAGGGCGCGGCCTTCTCCGCCGCCGCCGCCCAGGAGCCGTCCTCGGCCTGGCGCGCCGCCAGGACCGCCGCCGCCTCCGCCGCCATGGGCCCCCGGCCCTGGGCAGCCAGGGCGCGCACCGTGTCCGCCAGGGCCGCCAGCGGCAGGCGGTTGCGCTCCCGGTGCAGGCGGTTGGTCTCGGCGAAGACCTCCTCGCCCTGAAGAGCCCGCGCCAGGACCAGGACCGCCTTGCGTTCGTCCTCCCCCGCCCCGGCGGCGCGGAAGGCGGTCTCCAGGTAGCGCAGCCCCTGCTCGCGGGTGGCGTCGGGCACGCGCAGGCCCCGGCGCCGTGCCTCCGCCAGGGCGATCATCGCCTCGGCGGAGGTCTCGGGGTGCGCCTCGGTGTCGCCGCGGACCCCGAGCCGCGGCCAGCCGCCGTCGGGAAGCTGCGTCGCGACCAGACGCGCGATCTGGGCGCGGGCCAGGCTCAGGAGCCGGGCGTGGTCCGGATGACTGCTGCCGGCGGCGGTCTCGAGATGCTCGAGGACCGCGGCCAGGCCCTGCAGATGGCGCGCCGAGTCCAGCAGGGTGCTCCAATGCCGGAGGTGGCGGAAGACCACCGGCGAGGAGCCGCTGATCTCGTCCACGAGCAGGCGCTGCAGGTCGGGGCCGAGATGGACCTCCAGGCTGCGGCCGCGGGCCCGCTCTCCCAGGTCCAGGCTCAGGGTGGTGCCCTGGCTCAGGATTCCGCTCGCGGCGTCCACCAGTTCGATGCCCCAGGGCCGCACCTCGACGGCCCGGCGGCTCTGCGCCCGGAGTCCGCCCCCGCCGGCCTCGGCGCGCAGTTCCACCTGATAACGCCCGGGTTCGAGGAAGGCCTCCAGGCCCTCGAAACGGACCTCGGTCACGCCGCCGGGCACAGCCTCGGCCGTGCGGGGCAGACTCTGGACCAGGGAGCCGTCCTCCCGGGTCACCCGCAGCTGCAAGTCCACCGTCGCTGCCGCCTCGCCGAGGTGGTGGACGCGCGCCCGCGGCTCGGGCCGGTCGCCTTCGACCAGGGAGGCCGGCAGATCCAGCTCCACGAAGAACTCGTCGCGCGCCGTGACCTCGCGCTCGGCCTCACCCAGGAGGGTCTCGGGGCCGACGCCCAGGGCGTGCAGACGCCAGCGCGTGCTGCGCGGCGGCAGCACGAAGCGCACCACCGCCTGCCCGGATTCGTCGGTCTCCACCGCCGGCGCCCAGAAGGCGGCCTCGCTCCGGAACCAGGCCAGGAGTTCCGCGCGCACCTCGGCGTCGAGGCGCTCCATTCCCAGGGCCAGCTGCGGTGCGATGCCCAGGTCGCCCAGGTTCCGGAGGGCGACGCCGGCCTTGTCGTCGTAGAGCCGGAGCTGCTGGCCCAGGACCCAGGCCGACTCCATGGAGTCCTTGGCGAAGGCCGGCGGTCCGGCATCCCCGGGCCCTTGGTAGGACTTCGCGCGGGCGGCGGCCTGCCCGCGGCCGCCGTAGCGCCCGCCGCCCCCGCCTCCACCGCCGGCGTAGCCGAAAGCGCTCAGGGCGTCCAGGTCGGCGAGCTGGGGTTCGGCGGAGTTGGCCCCCGGCGCCACCCCGTCGAAGATGCCGCGGCGGGGCCGGCTCGGGGCCGGCGCTGCCGCGCCGCGGGCGATCTCGGCGAGTCTCTCGACGACCGCTTCGCCTTCCTCCTTCCAGGCCTCTTCGCGCGCTCGGCGCTCGGCCTCGGCCAGGATCTCGGCGGCGATGCGCCGGGTGACGCCTTGGTAGCGGAAGGTGCAGCTGCTCGCCGTGCGCAGGGCGGCGTCGCGCCGCGTTCCTTCCTCGAAGACTGCGCGCAGACCCGGGCGCGCGTCGGGGAACAAGTCGAAGAGAGCGGCGTCCACGACCGCCAGACTCAACTCCGCCTGCACCGGATGGCCGAGCTGGTCCGTGGCATGCAGGATCACCTCCGCTTCGCCGCCGGGACGCCACGCAGTGTCCGGAACCTCCACGCGCACCTGCAGGCGGCGGCCGACCCGGAACTCCGCCGAGGCCTGGTGGAAGCGGTTGCCCTCCATGTAGGAGACCGCCAGAACGAAGTTCGGGAAGTGAGCGTGCTCCAGGGGAAAGCGCAGCGTCGTCGCCCCGGAGTCGAGGCGCACCAGGCGGTGCTCCAGGACGTTCTCGGCCTCGAAGCTCAAGAGCGCCAGCCCCGGGCGCGCACGGTTGACGACGACCACCTCGGCGGTCTCGCCGACCTCGTAGTCCTGGCGCTCGGCGACGATCCGCAGCTTCTGCTCGTCCTCCTCGCCGGACACGAAGACCGCGGTCTCCGCGGCGACGCGGTTGCCGAAGCGGTCGCGCCCCTCCACCCGCAGGATGTAGGAGCCGCCCCTCTCCGGCTGCACGGTCAGGCGCGCGCGGCCGTCCTCGGCGGCGGTCTCGAAGGGGCGGCGCTCCACCTCGACCTCGGCCCAGGTGCCGCCCGGCCGGCTCTCGCGGCGCAGGACCACGAGCTCCAGGGCTCGCGCCACGGGCTCTCCGGCGGGATCCTTGCTGCGGACCTCGACGGGCAGGCTGTCCCCCAGAAGGTAGAGGTCGCGCGGCGTCGAGACCGAGGCGCGGAAGCCGAGGATCGCGAGGTGGACGGTACCGCTCGCCTGCACGCCCTCCTGCGGCAGGAGGGCACGGAAACCCAGCGGTCCCTCGGCGGGAAAGGCGCGGGTCTCGAAGCGGAAGGTGGCACGCCCGTCGTCGCCGGTGCGCACGCTGCCGCTGGTCCCGTCCGGCGCCCACCACTGCAGTTCAGCCTCGGCGACGGGCGCGCCGTAGTACCAGCGCGCCACGGCCGTGACCTCGACCTCCTCGCCGCGGTAGTACACCGGCCGCACTGTCTCCAGCGTCAGTTCGACCTTCTGGAGCTCGAAGTCCTGGACCTGGAAGGTGGTACTCCACGACAGCCCCTCCTCGTCCTCCGAGGACACGGTCACGCGGTACTCCCCCAAGGGCGCACGGGCGTCGAGGACGGCGCTGCCGTGGAGGGTTCCGTAGGGGCCGAGGAAGGCGGTCTCCTCGTGGAAGGGCCGGCCCTGGCTGTCGAGGACGCGCACCGTCCACGGGCGCTCCCGGTCGAAGGCGTAGCGGCCGTCGCGGACCTCGCGCAGGACCGCCCGCCAGTGGACCTCCTGGCCGGGCCGGTAGGCGCTGCGGTCCGTGCTCACGTAGGCCCGGGGCTCCAGCCCGCGGGCCAGGCCGAGGCCCGAGAGGCCGAGACCGTTGGCCGCCACGTGGCCGTCGCGCAGGGCCAGGACCCGCACCTGGTCGCGCTCGCGCAGGACCTCGAGGGACAGGCGCGCGACCCCGTCCGCGCCGGTCTCGGCCTCGAAGAGACGTTCGCCCGCCGGCGCCGGGGCGCCGATCAGGACGTGGACACCGGCGGCCGGTTCCTCGCGGAGCATGTCCTGGGCATAGACGAAGACCTCGCGCCGGCTGCTCTTCACGACCACGTCCAGATCGCTGCGCAGCAACAGGGTCGTGGCCCGGAACTCTCCGGCGGTCACGGCCACCGCCCAGACGCCCGGGCCCTCCACCGGGAGTTCGAGCTCGAACTCCAGGGGCTTGTAGCGGGCGTAGCCGGGGACCGCCTCTTCCCAGCGCTTCGCCGGCGCGATGAGGTCCAGGTCCAGATCCTCGATGCGCTGGTGCGTGAGGTGCTTGCGGAAGTAGGCCTCGAGGTCGAGGGGGTAGAGAGCGACCTCCAGCGTCTCCAGGTTGCGGGTCTGGACCTGGACC
>JALUUN010000594.1 GCA_027021325.1 Planctomycetota bacterium | reverse complement strand
AGCCTGATCACCGTCCACGCCCTCGGAGCGCCACCGTCCTGGTCCAGCGCCCTGGCTCCCCGCGGCGGCGGGCTCCTGATCCTGGGCTGGCTGCTCCTCGGTCTGGCCGGAGCCCCCCGGCGGCAGGCCTGAGGCGGCCGCCCGGCCGCGCGGATCCCCGACTTCGCGAAGCTCTTCCCGGCCCGGCCGGCCAGGAAGCTCAGGCCGGGTCGCCGTGCAGGGCCCGCGCCAGGGCCAGGAGGAGGGCGGCGTCGGTCTCGACCCGCTCGTACTCCCCGGGCGGGTCGTGGGCCGCCATGCGGCAGCGCGGGTTGCGGAAGCGCATGGGACTCGGCCGGCGGCGGCCGGCGGCGAGGTGGATCTCCTCCGGCTCCAGGGCGGCGACGATGCGCGCGGCGTTCTCCGGGGTGATGCCGCAGCCCGGGAGGATGCCGAGGCGCCCGCGGGCCCGCTCCAGGAGTTCGCGCAGCAGCGGCAGGCCTTCTTCGACTCCGGCCTCCTGGCCGCTCGTCAGGATCCGCTCGACGCCGATCCCGGCCAGGGTCTCCAGGGCCTCGAAAGGGTCGCGGCAGACGTCGAAGGCGCGGTGGAAGGTCACCTCCAGGGGGCGGGCAGCCTCGGCGAGGCGGGCCGTGCGCTCGCGGTCCACGCGACCGTCGGCCTGGAGCAGACCGAAGACGACCCCGTCCATGCCGGTCTCGCGGGCACCGCGCACGTCCTCGAGCATGGCGGCGTACTCGTCCTCGTCGTACAGGAAGTCGCCGCCCCGGGGCCGGATCATGCAGAACACCGGAAGCGAACAGGCCTGCCGCGCCTGGCGCTGCAGGCCCCGGCTTGGCGTCAGGCCGCCTTCCACCAGGGCGGAGCAGAGCTCGACGCGTCCCGCCCCGGCGGCCTCGGCGGCGCGGCAGCCCGCAACCGATTCCAGGCAGACCTCGACCAGGGGACGCAAGGGGGCCACGCAGGGAGGATAGCCCGTCGAGGGGCTATCCTCGGCGGGCCGTGGCGCGCTTCCGACTCCTCCTCCTCCCCGGTCTCGCCCTGGCGGCCGGATTCCTCGGCGCCGCCACCCGCGACTCCGGCCCGGTCCTCGAGGTCGGCGGCCACCGCTTCCTCTGGCAGGACGACTGGGGCCGGAGCCCGGAGGCCCCGGAGTGGGGCAACACGCACGGCGCCGTACTCATCCGCTCCGGCGGGGAGCTGCTCTTCAACACCGACACCGAGGCGGCGGTGGTCGAACTCACGCCCGGCGGCGAGCTGCGCCGGCGCTTTGGAAAGGACTGGAAGGGCGGCCTCCATGGCATGGCCCTCGTGGTGCGCGACGGCGAGGAGCGGCTCTACGTCGCCCACACGGCTCTCCATGAGGTGGCGTGGATGGACCTGGAGGGCCGGGTGCTCGGCCGCCGCGGTTGGCCGGAGGAATGCGGCCACTACCAAGCGGCGGGCGAGTACCGGCCGACGGCGGTGGCCGTGGCCGGCGACGGGAGCTTCTATGTCGCCGACGGCTACGGCAGGGGCTTCATTCACCACTTCGCCGCCGACGGTGCCTGGATCCGCAGCTGGGGCGGGCCGGGCGAGGAGCCGGGACGTTTCCGGACTCCCCACGGAGTCTTCCTCCACCGCCGCCAGGACGGTGAGCGGCTGATCGTGGCCGACCGTGAGAACCACCGTCTCCAGGTCTTCGACCTCGAGGGCCGCTTTCTCCAGGAGGTGAAGGCCGGCCTGCGCCGACCCTGCGGCGTGGCGGAGTGGCAGGAGGGAGGCCTGCTGGTGGTCGCCGACCTGGCCGGCCGGATCACGCTCCTGGACGAGGACTACCGCCTGATCGGGCACCTCGGCGACCAGCCGGACCCGTCCCTGCGCGCGCGCAACGGCGTGCCGCGGGAGGTCTGGCGGCCCGGCGAGTTCCTGGCCCCGCACAGCGCCTGCTTCGACCGCGAGGGCAACCTCTATGTCCTGGACTGGCTGTCTTCGGGGCGCATCACGCGCCTGAAGCGCCTGCGGCCGGAGGAGGAAGGATGAGACCCGGGCTCCTCCTCCTGGCGGCGGCGCTGCTCGCGGCCCCGGCCTGCGCGCCGGAGGAGGGCGGGGGGAGCGCGGCGCCGGCAGCGGGCGAGCCCGGCCCCGGCGGCCAGGCCTGGCACCGCGACTTCGCCAGTGGGATCGAAGCGGCGCGCTCCAGCGACCGGCTTCTTCTCGTGGTCTTCACCGAGGCCCACTGTCAGCCCTGCGAACGCCTGCGGGCGGAGATCCTGCCCCACCCCGAGATCACCCGGGAGACCGAGCGGATGGCGCGGGTCCTCCTGGAGATCCGCGAGGACGGCCTGAACCGCGGACTTCTCTCGGCGCGCTTCGGCGCCGAGACCGTCCCCTTCTCCGCCGTCCTCGATCCGGACACCCTGGAGGAGCGCGGCCGCCTGGACGGGGCGCCGGGCAGCCCTCAGGAGTACGCGGCCTTCCTGCGGGCGGCGCGGCGGGCGCCGGTTTCCGGCTCCTGATCCGCTGCCCGGGCCCGGCCGCCGTCCTCCACGGCATCCTCGCCGGGCTGCTCTTCCTCGGGCGGCCGAAGGACCCAGCGGTAGGTCCTTCCCTCCTGGATCAGCTCGCAGTCGCCCCGGCGGGGGGCGGGGGGAGCGACGCTCTCCGGGGCGCGGGTGCGGAGGCGCTCCCGGGCGGCGCGGGCCTCGGGATCCTCGGAGGCGGCGAGGTTGTGGAACTCCCCGGGATCGTGCTCGAGGTCGTAGAGCTCCTCGCCGCCTTCCGGGTGACGGATCCACCGCCAGCGCTCATCCCGGACCGCCAGCCCGCGGGCGGTCTCGACCAGGGCGACGCCGTCCCAGGGCGCCTCGGGATCCTCGAGGAGGGGGCGGAGGCTGCGGCCGTCGTGCTCCGGATCCGGCTCCAGCCCGGCGAGGTCCAGGAGCGTCGGGTAGAGGTCCACGAGACTCACGGGCCGGCTGCAGCGGCGGCCCTCGGTCTGGCCCGGGAGGCGTACCACCAGCGGCACCCGGCTGGACCGCTCCCAGAGAGTGCGTTTGTGCCAGATCTCCTTCTCGCCCAGGTGGTAGCCGTGGTCGCTCCAGACAACGATCAGGGTGCGCTGGTCCTCGCCGCTCTCTTCGAGGGCGCGGAGCACCCGGCCCAGGGCCGCGTCCTGGAAAGCAGTGGAGGCCTGATAGGCCTGGATGGCCGAGGCCCAGGCGCCGGCCTCGACCAGGGCGCGATGCTCCCTGCGCCGCCTGCGCAGAGCGTGCAGCGCCTCGGCGGGAAGGTCTTCGAGGTCGCCCGGCGGCACTTCGGGCAGCCGGATCTCCTCCCGGGGGAAGCGCTCCAGCCAGGGCCGCCGCACATACCAGGGAAGATGAGGCGTGACGAAGCCCACCGCCAGGAAGAAGGGCTCGGGATGAGGGCGGCGCAGAAAGTCCTCGGCCCAGGCGGCCATGCGGGCGTCGGGCATCTCGGCGTCGGGCACGGTGATGGGCCCCCAGTCGAAGCCCTCGCTCTGGAGGCCGGGGATGCGCTGCAGCGGCGGGTCGGGCGGGAAGGGGAGCGGCGGCTGGTTCAGGGGCTCGGACCAGCCGTGCCGCGGCGCGCTCGGCACCCAGAAGAAATACTCGTCCCAGGAGGCGGGATCGTTGCAGCCGGGAGCGGAGTGGAAGACCTTGCCCGCTCCCGCGGTGTGCCAGCCCTCCTCCCGGAAGCGGCGCGGGAGCGGAACGGCCTCCGGAGCGGCGAGCTGCCAGACGTGGACATTGGCGTAGACGCCGGTGCGATGGGGGAGGCGGCCCAGGAGGACCGAGGCCCGGGAAGGGCCGCAGGCCGGGGCAGGGGCGTGCGCGTTCGTGAAGAGGGTCGAGCGGGCGGCCAGGGCATCCAGGGCCGGCGTCAGGCCTTCGGGACCGCCCAGACAGCCGGCGCGGTCGTTCAGGTCGTCGATGACGACGAACAGGACATTCGGCGGCCGCTCCGCGGGGGCCGGGTCCTGGGCCTGGAGGGCCAGGAGCGCAGGGAGGAGGAGGAGCACTCTCTCCAGGGTAGGGGCCCGCCCGGCGGCGGGATCGGAGCCAGCGCGGCGGGAGGCAGGAGGTGGAGCCGGCACCCAGATTCGAACTGGGGATAAGGGATTTGCAATCCCTCGCCTTACCACTTGGCTATGCCGGCTCGGGCATGCGTCCGGCCGGGAAGGATAGCGGAGACCGGCGGCAGGCGCCAGAGAGGCCGGAAGGCAGCACGGGCACCGGGGACCGGCCCCGGCGCCCGTGCCTGCCGGCGGCGAGCCTTCAGTACACCGTGAGGTCGAACTCGTAGCGGTCGACGACCGTCGCCGGGGGCAGACCGATGGCGCCGGTCATGCGCCAGGTTCCCGGCGGCACGGTGGCTGGCAGGAACAGGTCGAAGTGGACGTCCGCCTGGCCCTGGGGATCGAGGTCCAGCTTCACCGGAGGGGTCAGGGAGCCACCCGGAGGGAAGGTGCTCGTGCCGCCGGGGCCCGTGGCCTGGGTGACGACCCAGATGCTGCTTCGCACCTGGGTGTGGTTGCGCACGGTGGCGTGAAGGTTCACCAGGTCGCCGGCGGTGACGAAGGCTGAAGCGGGCTGCAGCACCAGGGTCATGTCCGGGTGTGCGGCGCCGCCCTCGGCGATGGTCGCCGCGGCGTTGTAGATGAAGTCCCCGGTCTGGTTGTTGTCCCAGTTGGCGGCATTGCCGGAGGCGTAGAAGTAAACCGTGCCCGTGCCCGCGGCGGGGGCGGTCCAGTCCACGCTCCAGGTGGCGCCGCCGGGCGCCCCGGCGAAGGTTCCGGTGGTCGTGTGCTTGACGTATTGGTTGCCGGTGGAGGGATCCACGGAGAGCTGGGTGTTCACGGCGTCCGAGATCATGAAACCTCCAGCCGGGGCCCCGTTCCGGTCCAGGGCGGTGATCTCGAAGCCCCAGCGCTGCTGCGCCGGATCGCTCAGCTGGATGACGAGGGTGTAGGTGGCGCCGGGGGTGTACTCGCCGGGCAGGCCGGAGATCAGGAGGTCCCCGTCCTTGCTGTTCACCGGGCCGCCGGAGTTGTGGCACAGGGTGCAGTTCGTGTAGAGCGGCGGCTCCGAGGCGGCGCCATCCATGGGACCCCAGGGGTAGCGCAGGAGCGCCACGGCCGGGGAAACGAGCAGCGCCGTCAGGCCGCCGGCGGCGGTGAGGGCCAGGAGGTTGCGGGAGGTGGAAACCATGGTGCGAGGGATGGTGCCGGGGAGCTTCAGGCGGCGCTCCCCGGCAGGCTG
Organism: Planctomycetota bacterium; assembly: GCA_027021325.1. Classification (GTDB taxonomy): domain Bacteria; phylum Planctomycetota; class UBA1135; order UBA1135; family UBA1135; genus JALUUN01. The sequence continues at coordinate 1,223 of JALUUN010000594.1, read as the reverse complement.
CGGAGGATCAGTGGATGGAGTAGACCGCGACGTCGTGGTGCATCGGGTCGAACTGGTACAGGCGCAGCCGGCGGCTGGGCTCGAAGTTCAGGGTCATGTCCACGTAGTGCACGCTCGGCGTGATCCCGACGGCGGGATCGACCATGATCCCGCCCCAGGGGCCGCCGGCGTTGACCCACCAGTGGACGCGGCCGAAGGTGAACTGGCAGCCCGACCCGCCGAGGTCGAGGGTGCTCTGGAACTGGTTCTCCCAGCCGCGCGAGCCGCCGAAGTCCACGTTCATGTAGCCGTGGGTGAAGTAGTCGCCGTTGAGGAGCGTCACCTTGAAGTGTCCCGGACGGGTACGCCACTCCCAGAAGCGCTGCAGCCGGCGGCCGTCGGCCCACTCTCCGTAGATGGTGTTGTTCACGTAGAGCAGGGTGAGGTCGCTGTTCGGGTCCGGCTCCACGCCCCGCGGCAGGAGGGTCCGGTCCCACCAGTCGTCGAAGGCGGCCTGGGCCTCGTCCATGTACTTGACGACCATGTCCGGGGTGTCGGTGAGGGCCCGGCGGGCGACGGTCCACATGCGCTTGGCCGGTGCCAGGTCGCCGATCATGGCGATCGCGGCTTCCTTGCTGGCCTGGTCGGCGGTGGGATCGTCCCCGAAGACCATGGACTCGTACTCCGGCAGGGTGATGCCGTTGATCATCTTCAGGGCGTTCTCCGCCACCTGCACCCGGGGCGGGTGGACACGCCAGCCCCAGTGGTAGGTCAGGTTCCAGTACATGGCCTTGGACATCTTGATCTTGAAGACGTTCCGCGTGCCATCCTCCATCGGGAAGAAGGTGACGTCCATGGCGACGTGGGCCATGGGCGGCATTCCCGCCTGGCTGAGGGCCGGATCGTCGAAGTACATCACATAGGGCGAGAAGTCGTCCGAGCCCCGGTTCAGGACGTCCACCGTGTAGGTCACGGTCCAGGGGACGTCCTGGACGTCGCTCGGGTCGATGAAGGCGGTGTCCGACTCGATGTGGCTGTCGTACCAGATCTGGTGGACCTCGACGTTGCCGCCGATCTTGTTCCCGGCCTGGTCGTACTCGGGGATCACCTTCTTGACCTTGTCCGGCCCGTTGTAGTGCAGGAGCGGGAAACCGCTGTAGGTCCGCGTCGGAATCGGATTCCCCTCCAGGATGTCGATCATCATCTGCAGCCGGGTCTGATCCACCGTGCCTTGCTCGGCGAGG
>JALUUN010000593.1 GCA_027021325.1 Planctomycetota bacterium | reverse complement strand
CCACGAGGAAGGCCCCCTCGGCGAGGCGGCTGGGATCCTGGAGGAGGCGGGGATCGCCCTCCGGGATGAGCCCCTGGAGGCCGCCCGCGAGGCCTTCGCCCTCTTCGTCTGCCGCGACGACCCGCAATACATCGAGCCCGATCTGCCGCTCCTGGCCAGCGTCATGCGGCGGCCGCCGGTCCCGCCGCAGCCGTGGCTCTACGACTGCGTGGGCCGGATGGACTCGACGGCAGCGGCGGAGGCCGGCTTGCGCTACAACCCCTTCGGCCTGCCCGGCTATCCCGCCTGGCTGGATCCGGAGTTCCGGGACTTCGTGGAGATCCTGGACCGGGAGCTCCCCGAGGACGCCACCGTCCTCCTGGTCCCCCTCGGCCCCATCCGCACCTATGCCGCCCGGGCCCGCTGGTTCCTGCACCTCAACTACTTTCTGCAGCCGCGGCGCTTCTTCCTGCACGAGTCCTGGCGGGCCTCGGGGACCGTCACCCAGTACCAGGACTGGCTGGCGGAACTGGTCCAGGGCTTCCGGGCGCCGCCGGATACCCCCCTGATCCCGGCCGCGTCCCTGGCGGCGGCGCGGCGCCGCACCGGCGCCACCCACGAACTGCACTACCGCGTCTCCTCCGACTTCCAGCTCGGCGACTGGCGTCTCGTGACCCTGCGCAAGCCATGACCGCCGCCGGCGCCCTGCTTCTGGTCCTGGCCGCCTGGCTCGGCGGCCGCGCCCTGCTCCCCTCCCGGGAGCGTCTGCCGCGGAGTGCCTGGGAGGAACAGGCCCTGGCCCTGAGCCTCGGCCTCGCGGCCTGGATGGTCCTGCCCATGGCCTGGACCGCCCTGGGCGGACGCCTGAGCGCCCCCTTCGCCTGGACGCTCGCGGGATTCGGTCTGGCCGCCGGGATCCTGCGCCTGCGTTCCGACCGCCGGCGGGGCCGCGGCCTGGAGGCCGGCGTCCTGCCGAAGGGGCAACTGGCGGCGGCCCTGGCCCTGGGCGCGATGGCGGCGCTCCTTACCGTCGCCTTCCCCCTGAACGCCTTCGACCCGATCCTCCACTTCGCCTGCAAGAGCAAGGTCCTCTTCCACTCCGGCGACATCCTCGATCCGGCCTTCACCGCGGTGCTGCCGCCGCCGGACGCTTCCGACGGCTTCGGACGCATCCTCACCCACCCCAACTACCCCCTGGGCATTCCCTTCCTGGAGGCGCAGGCGGCCTTCCTCGGTGGCGCCTGGAGCGAACGCTGGGTGAAACTGCCCCTGGCCTTCTGGCTTCTGTGCCTGCCCGGGCTGGTCACAGCGGGCCTGCACGGCGCCTCCCCGCGCGTCCGCCGCCTCGCCCTCTGGGTGGCCCTGGCCGTGCCCATGTTCCAGGTTCGCGCCTTCCTCAGCTCCCTCGAAGACACCCTGGCCCGGGCCGGCTTCAGCGGCCTGACCATCCTCGGCGGCGCGGATCTCAGCCTGACCGTTCTCTACCTCGGCGCCCTGGCCCTGCTGCTTCGGGCCCGCACCGCGGGCTGCTGGCGGACCGCCGCCGGAGCCGGCCTGCTGCTCGCCGGCGGTGTCCTCGTCAAGAACGAGGGCCTGGCACTCCTCGGCGTGGCGGGGCTGGCGCTCCTGACCGGCGCTCCTCTCTCCCCCCGGCGAGCCTGGACCGCGAGTGCCGTCGCCCTGGGCGTCGGCCTGCTCCTCGCCTCCCCGTGGCTCTTCCACCGCGGGCGTCTTCCGGCCATCGACGAGAACTACGGCGAGCGCCTGAGCTGGTCCTCCATCGTCGAACACTGGAACGGTCCGGAGAAGGTCGAGAAGTCGCGCAGCGCCCGCCTCGGCGAGAAGGACGCGGAGATCCTGCGCGAGCCGCCCCGGCGCCGGGACCTGGTCCTGCGCCTCTATCCCTTGCGCATGGGCTCCTGGCTGGGCCTGCGCAACTGGGGGCTGCTCTGGCTCCTGGTCCTGCTCGCGATCCCCGCCGCCCTGCGCCGGCGCGAGGCGCGCTGGCTGGCGGCGCTGGTGCTGGGAGGGCACCTCCTCTACTTCCTGGTCCTCCTGGTGACGCCCTGGTACCTGCTCAGCCTCACGAACACCGGCATTCCCGAGCGGATCTGGCTGCACCTCGCGGGGCCGGCGGTGCTCCTGATCGGCACCGTCCTGGGAAGCGTCCCGGAGAAGCTCGCCCCGGGCGGCCCGGCGGCGCCGCCCGGGTCCTGATCCGGACGGCCGGCGCGGCCTAGACTTGGAGGCATGGAGCCCCGCCTCGCCCGCGCCGTCCTTCCGGCGATCCTGGTCCTGAGCGCTGCCTGCGGCGGTCCCGAGGCCGATTCCGGGCCCCTGCCGGCAAACGGCCGGCCGGTGGTCCTAATCTCCATCGACAGCCTGCGCGCCGACCACTGCACCCCCTACGGCTACCAGCCGGAGTTCTCGGAGGAACCGACGACCCCCTTCCTGGACCGGATGGCGCGCGAGGGGGTGCTGTTCGAGAACGCCCAGTCCTCCACTTCCTGGACCCTGCCGGCCCACGCCTCCCTGCTGACGGGCATGGACTGCCTGCAGCACGGGGTACGCAACCGCGAGCACAGCCTGGATCCGGAAACCGAGCTGCTGGCGGGACGCTTCCGGCGCGCCGGCTACGCCACCGGCGGCTTCTACTCGGCGCCCTTCCTGGCGCCCATCTGGGGCTTCTTCCGCGGCTTCGACCGCTACCTCGCCGCCTCTCCCTATCTGGCCTCGGTCGCCGAGGTCGTGACCGACGAGGATCCCAAGGCCCTGCTCCAGGCCCACGAGGCCTCCCACCAGGATGCACGCTGCAGCGAACGGGTGGTGGATGCGGCCCTGGACTGGCTGGAGGAAGAGGAGCGCTGGAAGGGGCCGTTCTTCCTCTTTCTGCACCTCTGGGACCCGCACTACGACTACCAGCCGCCCGAGGACTACGCGCGCCGCTTCCAGCGCGAGGGGGGGCGCCTGGAGTTCCTGCGCTTCATGGAGAGCGACTGGCCGCGGGAGATCCTGCCCGAGGTGCGTGCCCTCTACGACGCGGAGATCCGCTACACCGACGACCAGATCGCCCGCCTCTTCGCCCGTCTGGAGGAGTGGGGCATCGCCGACCGGGTGATCTTCGCCGTCACCAGCGACCACGGCGACGAGTTCTTCGAACACGAGCAGAAGGGCCACCAGAAGACCTTGTTCCAGGAGGTGACCCACATCCCGATGGTGGTCCGGGCGCCGGGGCTGGTGGCCCCGGGCCTGCGCCAGGGCGCCACCGTGGCCCTCTACGACCTGGCCCCGACCCTCCTCGACCTCGCCGGCGTCCCGCCCTGGGAGGGCCGCCGCGGGCGCAGTCTGGCGGCCTGGGCGCAGGAAGCGGAGCGCCCGGACCTCGCAGTCCTCCTGGACCTCCACATGCACTTCGCCCGCGGCGCCCACTGGAGCGGGGTCGTCGAAGGGCGAAACAAGTTCCTCTGGGACGAGGACCGCAGCCGCGGCCTGCTCTTCGACCTCGGCCGCGACCCGGGCGAGCGGCGCCCGCAGCGGCTAGAATCGCCGGACGCCGCGGAGTTCTCCCGCTACGCCTGGAGCCTCCTGGAGGAGGCGCGGCGCGCCCGGCCCTACGCCCCGGCCCCCGCCCTCAGCCCGGAGATGGAGAACACCCTCGCCCAGCTCGGCTACACCGAGGGCGAGTAGGCCTCCCCCGCTCCCCCGTCCCCCAACCCTGATGCGCATCGCTGTCGTCGGTACCGGATACGTCGGCCTGGTGGCCGGCACCTGCTTCGCCGAGATGGGCCACGAGGTCACTTGCGTGGACATCGACGAGGCCAAGATCCATCGCCTGCAGATCGGAGAGATTCCGATCTACGAACCCGGCCTGGAAGAGCTGGTGCGCGGCAATGTGCTGCAGAAGCGCCTGCACTTCACCACCGATCTGGACGAAGCGGTCCGCCAGGCACGGGTGATCTTCATCGCCGTCGGCACCCCGCCCGGCGAGGACGGCAGCGCCGACCTGTCGGCGGTGCTGGAGGTCGCCAAGGCCATCGGCCGGGCGGCCAACGGCCCGAAGATCATCGTCGACAAGTCCACGGTTCCGGTCGGCACGGCGGCCCGGGTCAAGGCCATCGCCCAGGAACAGACGGAACATGAGATCCAGGTGGTCTCGAACCCGGAGTTCCTCAAGGAGGGCGCCGCCATCGAGGACTTCATGAAGCCGGACCGCGTGGTCATCGGCGCCGAGAATCCCGAGGTCTTCGAGGTCATGGACGAGCTCTACGCGCCCTTCGTCCGCTCCGGCAAGCCGATCCTGCACATGGATCCGGCCAGCGCCGAACTGACCAAGTACGCGGCCAACGCGATGCTCGCCACGCGGATCTCCTTCATGAACGAGATCGCACGTATCTGCGACCTCGTCGGTGCCGACGTGAACATGGTGCGCCAGGGCGTCGGCTCGGACAGCCGCATCGGTCACGCCTTCCTCTATCCCGGCATCGGCTACGGCGGATCCTGCTTCCCGAAGGACGTCAAGGCGATCATGCGTACCGCCCAGGAGAACGGCTACCGGTTCCGCATCCTCGATGCCGTCGAGGAGGTCAACGAGGCCCAGAAGCGCTTGATGCTCGAGCGGGTGTGCCGGATCTTCGGCGAGAACCTGGACGGCCGCCGCTTCGCGGTCTGGGGCCTGGCCTTCAAGCCGCGCACCGATGACATGCGCGAGGCACCCTCCATCCCCATCATCCGCGGCCTCCTGGAGCGCGGCGCCAGCGTCGCCGCCTGCGATCCCGTGGCCCTGGACGTCGCCCGCGGGATCTTCGGGGAGTCGGTGCGCTACGAGAAGGACCAGTACGCGGTCCTCGAAGGCGCCGACGCCCTGATCGTCTGCACCGAGTGGAACGAGTTCCGCCATCCGGACTTCGAGCGCATGGCCAAGCTCATGCGCCGGCGCCTGATCCTCGACGGCCGCAACCTCTACCCCTCCCGGACCATGCACGAGCATGGCTTCGAGCGCTACGGTGTCGGCATCCCCGCCGTCGAGCACCAGCCCACCGCCTGAACCCGAACCGAGCCCATGGACCGCACCGCACCGAGCCTCGAGGAGCTGCGCCCGGACTTCCCCCGCTGGGAGAAGTGCGCCGACATCATGGATCAGCTCATCGACCTGATGCTGAACCATCGCCAGAGCGGTCACCCAGGCGGCTCGCGGTCCAAGGTCCAGATGATGGTCGCCCTGACCCTCTCCGGGGTCATGCGCTGGGACATCCGCCGGCCCGAAGCACCCTTCGGCGACCGCTTCGTCCTGGTGGCGGGACACTGCACACCGCTGATCTACGCCATGCTGGCCCTCTACAACGAGGCCCTGCGGCGCATGCACACCCGGACCGGGGACTCCCGCTACGAGGTGCCTGGCGGCCTGGAGCGGATGGTGGTCTGGGAGGATCTCCTGAACCTGCGGCGCAACGGCGGCCTCCCCGGCCACGCCGAGCAGGAGGGCAAGACCCTGTTCTTCAAGGCCAACACCGGCCCCAGCGGCCACGGGGCGCCGGCCGCGGTCGGCATCGCCACGGCCCTGAAACTCGCCGGCGCCGGGCAGGTCCGGGTCTTCGCGCTGGAGGGCGAGGGCGGCCATACCGCCGGCGCCCATCACGAGGCCAAGAACACCGCCTGGGCCCTGGGCCTCGGCAACCTCAACTACCTGCTCGACTGGAACGACTTCGGGATCGATCCGCGCCCCTTCTCGGAGATCGTCCACGGCGATCCGCAGCTGTGGTTCGAGAGCTACGGCTTTCTCACGGCGGGCGCCGAGAAAGGCCACGACTTCGAGGATCTCTGCCGCGCCTTGATCCCGACCGTCTTCGCCGAGGGCGACCAGCCTCGCTGTACCTGGTTCAAGACCATCAAGGGCCGCGGCTACGGCGTCACCGGCTACAAGAGCCACGGCGCCGCCCACAAGCCGAACAGCGAGGTCTTCTGGCAGACCAAGAAGGAGTTCGCGGACAAGTACGGCCTCGGCTTCGAGGGTTTCGGCGAGCCGCGGCCGGAGAGCGACGAGGCTTTCCGTGAACAGACCGCCCGCAACCTGCAGGTGGCGCTGTCCCTCCTCGACGACGAGGACTTCTGCCGCTGGCTGGCCGACCGTTTGGTGGCCATCGGCGACAGTGTGCCCGAGGATCTCCCCGGCAAGCGCGTGGCCTTCGGCCAGGATCCCGCTAGGGATCCCGACATCACGGACCCCGAGCGCCTTCCGGACTCCCTGTTCTTCGCCCCCGGCGAGAAGCAGCCGAACCGCAAGGGCTTCGCCCGTTTCGCCGCCTGGATCAACGCCGTCGGCCGCGAGCGTTACGGCCGGCCTGTCGTCATCGCCGCCAGCGCCGACCTCGCGGAGTCCACGAACATCGCCGGCTTCGCTCAGGAGTGGGAAGGCAAGGAGGGCTTCGGCTGGTACCACCGCGACCGCAACCCGGAAGGCTGCCTCCTGCCGACCGGCATCACCGAGTTCACGAACTCCGGCCTGGTCTGCGGTCTGGCTGCCAC